>NZ_JBXASU010000029.1:0-82444 GCF_058809705.1 Cupriavidus sp. MPR-AND1C
GGATAGTGGGGGGAAGCCGTATGTGACCGGGGGACATCGTGGCGGGCATCGGCGCGCAATCCTTGGGCCAAAGGCACGTGCCGGCGCACCGGCGCGGGGCGTTCGAGGATAAAATGCGGCCGACGCCTGCCACCTGCCGCCTTGTCAACCGTGATGCATGCGGTGCTCGGACGCCTCCCCCTCGACATGGACGACTCTCCCCAGCGCGCGCCACTTTTGCCCTGTCATGCCAATCCCGCGAACACGCCGCCCGCTGGGGCGTTGCCCACGCATCTTGCCGCGATGCTCGATAGCGTCGCGGATGGCGTCATGTCGCTCGACCGCGAGTGGCGATTCGCCTACGTCAACCAGACCATGGAGCGCTTGCTCAAGCGCAGCCGTACGGATCTCGACGGGCGCGGCATCTGGGAGTGCTATCCGGACCTGATTGGCTCGGCGTATTACCGGACGTTTCATGAGGCCGCCGTCAGCGGCGCATCACGCACCTGCACCGCCTACTATGTCCCGCTGGCATGCTGGTTCGAAGCGCGCGCCTTTCCCGATGCCAACGGCCTTATCGTGCTCTTTCGCGACGTCAGCCGCGAACGGCAGCAGTCGGCACAGCTGGAATACCATGCCGACCACGACTACCTGACCGGCCTGGCGAACCGCCGGCGCTGCACGCAGGTGCTGGCGCGCGCGGTGGCGCAGGCGGCAGAGCAGGCTGCACAAGCCCAGGTTGCGGTGCTGCCGGCCGGCATGCAGGCGCAAGCGCCGCAAGCGGCCGGGGTGGTGGTGCTGTTCGTCGATCTCGACCGCTTCAAGGAAGTCAACGATGCCTTTGGCCATGCAGTGGGCGACACGTTGCTGTGCAAGGTCGCCGAACGCTTTCGCGCGCTGCTGGCGTCTTCGGCTTTTGTCGCGCGCGTCGGTGGCGACGAGTTCGTGTTCATCCTGCGCGACGCACGGCCGGGACAGGCCGAGCGCTTTGCCGGCACCATCCTGGCCGGCGTGTCGCAGCCATTCCAGGTGGACGGCCACACGCTACTGCTGGGTGCCAGCGTAGGGATCGCGCAGTGGCCCGAGGCCGGCGACACCGCCGACACCCTGTTGAACCACGCTGATGCCGCCATGTATGCGGCCAAGGCTGCGGGGCGTTTCCAGTTCCGCGTCTTCCACCTGGACCTTGCCCAAGGCTTGCGGCAGCGCTTGCAGTTGCGCGCCGACCTGCATGCCGCGATGGCCGACGACCAGCTGGTGCTTCACTTCCAGCCGCAGTGGTCGCTGCCGGATGGCAGGCTGGCGGGCGCGGAGGCGTTGTTGCGCTGGCAGCACCCAACGCGCGGCCTGCTGCCTCCCGCCGCCTTTCTCGATGTGCTGCTGGAGTCGCCGCTGGAGCCGGCGGTGGGGCTGTGGGTCATGCGCGCCGTGTGCCGCCAGATAGCGGCCTGGCGGCGCGGCGGCCTGACGGTGCCCAGGATCTCGCTCAATCTGTCGGCGCGGCAGCTGGTCATGCCGGGGCTGGCGGGCTTGCTGGCGGACCTCGCGCGCGAGCATGAGGTGCCATGCGGGCTGCTGGACGTGGAAGTCACCGAGGACACGCTGATGACCGACCTCGACAGTGCTGCGGCGGCGCTCGACGAGCTCAGGCACTGCGGCATCAGCGCCTCGCTGGACGATTTCGGCTCCGGTTACTCGAGCCTGGCCTACCTGACGCGCCTGCCGGTTGTGACCCTCAAGATCGACAGATCATTCGTTGCAGTCCTCGGCAGCGCACCCGAGGCCCTGGCGGTCATTCGCGGGGTCATCGCGCTGGCGCGCTCGCTGGGCATGAGAACCCTGGCCGAAGGTGTGGAGACCCACGTCCAGCAACGCTTGCTGGTCGAGGAGGGCTGCGATGCGGCACAGGGCTACCTGCTTGGCCGGCCGATGCCGGCAGCGGATTTCGCCGTGGTCATGGGCCAAAGTGCCGTGGCGAGGGGGGATTGACGCGGCGCGGCAACAGCCCCCGCCGTGCCGCAAGCATGTGCCGTCCCGGAGGTGCATAATCGCTCACCGATACGTTGAGCCCTAGCCCGATTTCTCCGGCCTCAACATACATTCATGAACGGATGTATAATTCCGTAATTATTCGCTTGTCCCTAAGCGATTGTTGCGGAAATTGACCATGACTTACCGATTTATTGCCGGGTGCATGAGCGCCTGGCTCGCGATCTGCGTGACCGCGGGCTGGGTAGTGGAACGCCTCTGGTCCTGAGTACGGGTGGTCGGCTTTGCCGCTGGGAGGTGGCAAGGTTTTCGCTAGGACTTGTCATTCTTTGCGGTAATTACCACCCATCATGCACATGACCATCGATAAGAAGAACGCCGGCCTTGCCCGTCGGATTGCAACACGTATCAAGGCGCTTGGCGCCATGGCTGCTCTCGGCGCATGCGCTGCCGCGCACGCTGATCCTGCGGTGCACGTGGCCTTTGGCCGCGATCCCGGCCACAACCTCGACAAGTACGAAGTTGGCGTGAACTGGGACTCCGGCTTTGCCTGGGGCAACCCGCAGGGCTGGCTGGCCAAGCTGCAGTGGGAGGCCGAACTGGCCGAATGGAACGCCCGCAGCGGTACCAATCACCAGAATGTGACCGAATTCGGCTTCTCGCCGATCCTGCGCGTGGAAAAGCGCGGCGGCTCGCTGGTGCCTTTCCTGGAAGCCTCCGTCGGCGTGCGCATGATGAGCCATAAGGCCACCTCCGACGAGCACCGCTCCGGCAGCCTGTTCCAGTTCTCCGACATGATCGGCGTGGGCATGGCCTTTGGCTCCAAGACCGCGTACGAAGCCGGCTTCCGCTACCAGCACGTCTCCAACGCCGGTATCAAGCAGCCCAATCCGGGCAGCGGTTTTTACACGGGTTACGTGCGTTATCGCTTCTGATCCTGCAAAAGTGGCTGGCTTGGCCTGAGGCCATGACGCTCAGGCCAGCCTGACCATGCCTGCGCGCGGGGCGCGCGTGCTGGGGGAAACGGATTCCGCTTCCGCTTCCGCCCCCGCGCCTTGCGTCTGCCTGCCGCGCAGCGCGTCAAAAAACCGCCACAGCGCGGGTTCATCGCTGGTTGCCACGTTGAACCGTATCCACGGCGAATCGCCTTCTTCCGGTTCAAAATAAGACCCCGGCGCCAGCCAGATGCCGTGCTCCAGCGCCAGCGTCGCCAGCCGGTTGCCCGATAGCGCGGCCTGCTCTGCGCCGTCTTCCGGCCGCATCCTTGCCCAGGCGAACATTCCGCCTTCCGGGCGCAGCATCACCTCCAGCCCGTGGGCTTCCATCTTCTCCGTGATCCGGTCCTGCTGGGCGCGCAGCCGTTCGGCCAGTGCAGCGACATGGCGGCCATAGTGGCCGCTGGTCAGCACCGAGTACACCAGCCGCTCGGTCACTTCCGATGACGTCAGCCCCACTGCCATCTTGGTGCGGGCCAGCGCCTTGGCTAACTCCGGGCTGGCCGCGAGGTAGCCGACCCGCAGCGATGGCGTGATGGTCTTGGAAAACCCGTTGACGTAGATCACGTGCGAGAGCCCGTCCATGGCAGCCAGCATGGGTGAGCCGGGCGGCGCCAGCTCGCGGTAGATATCGTCCTCCACCACCAGCAGCCGGTACTGCTCGGCCAGTTGCAGCACGCGGTGCGCGTTCATGCTGGTGAGCGTGCCGCCGGTGGGGTTCTGCAGCACCGTGTTGACGAACAGCGCGCGTGGCGCGTGGGTGCGGATGGCGTGGTCGAGCGCGTCGGTGTCGAGCCCGCTGGCGGTGCGGCGCACGCCAACCACCTGCAAGCCGGCAAGGCGCAAGATCTGCAACAGATTGCAGTAGCAGGGGTCTTCCACCAGCACGGTGTCGCCCGGGCGCAACAGCGTGCGGACCACCAGGTCCAGCGCTTGCGTGGCGCCCTGGGTCAGCACCACTTGCTGGGCCTGCACCGGCATGCCGTACTGGCTGAGCCCGGCGGCGATATGCTCGCGCAGCGCGGCGAAGCCGTAAGGGTGGCCGTAGCCCGAGACTTGCGCGGCGGGCACCCGCGCCGCGGCGCGCATGGCCTGGTGCAGCCCTTCCTCGTTGAGCCAGTCGCCGGGCAACCAGCCCGCACCCGCCTTGATCGGCACCGAATGATCGGCGAACACATCCGACAGCAGCCACGCGGCGTTGAGCCCCGGCGCCTCCCAGCGTGCCGCCGGGGCCTGGCCGGCGGGGGCGTGGCGGTGTGCCACCGTGTAGCCCGAGCCCACCCGCGCGCTCAGGTAACCCAGCGCGGTCAGGCGGCCGTAGGCCTCGGCCACGGTGAAGGTGCTGACCCCATGCTGCTGGGCAAAGCGCCGCACCGACGGCAGCGCCACGCCGGCGCGCAGCACGCGCCGGTCCACCAGGCTGGCAATGCCCGCCACGATCTGCTCGGTGAGGGTGTCGCCGCTGCGCCGGCTGCGGACAAGTTCGAGGTGAAACATGCGTGACATGAAAGGATGGACCTGTACAGTTTAATGGCCGTACCGGTTCGGTGGGAAGCCTCATGGCGGCGCGGGGCTTTGCGGCGCTGCAACGTGAATTCGGCTGCTGGTGGGACTTTGACCGCTGTGGCGGGCGAAGTGGCTGGATCCGCGGGTGCGATCGCCCGGCTTGGGCGGCTCTTGATCTGTACAGTTGTCTCACTCTTAACTGTACGGTAAGGCGAGGTTCTGCCGACCGTATATTCTTTAAGCCGGGCAGGGCCGCTACAGTGGCCGCATTCACCAGAATCACCTGACAACCCGGGCGGCGCCAGCCGCCGCCCAAGCCAATGCCAATTGCTCCTGAGGAGGATGTATGGATGCCGCCAAGACTGTGATCCCCGATCTCGATGCCCTGTGGATGCCGTTTACCGCCAACCGCCAGTACAAGGCGGCCCCGCGCCTGCTCGACTCCGCCAGCGGCATGTACTACACCTCGCATGACGGCCGCCAGATCCTCGACGGTTGCGCCGGCTTGTGGTGCGTCGCTGCCGGGCATTGCCGCCAGGAGATCGCGGACGCGGTCGCCCGCCAGGTGCAGACCCTGGACTACGCGCCGCCGTTCCAGATGAGCCACCCGCTCACCTTCGAGGCTGCCACCAAGGTGGCAGCCATCATGCCGGCCGGGCTGGACCGCATCTTCTTCACCAACTCGGGCTCGGAATCGGTCGACACCGCGCTGAAGATCGCGCTGGCGTATCACCGCGCCCGTGGCGAAGGCCAGCGCACCCGCGTGATCGGGCGTGAGCGCGGCTATCACGGCGTTGGCTTCGGCGGCATGGCGGTGGGCGGCATCGGCCCCAACCGCAAAGCCTTCTCGGCCAACCTGATGCCCGGCACGGACCACCTGCCGGCCACGCTGAATATTGCCGAGGCGGCTTACTCCAAAGGCCAGCCGACCTGGGGCGCACACCTGGCCGACGACCTGGAACGCATCCTGGCGCTGCACGACCCGTCCAACGTGGCCGCCGTCATCGTCGAGCCGCTGGCCGGCTCGGCCGGCGTGCTGGTGCCGCCGGTGGGCTACCTGGAAAAGCTGCGCGAGATCACCAGCAAGCACGGCATCCTGCTGATCTTCGACGAGGTCATCACCGCCTTCGGCCGCCTGGGCGCGGCCACCGCCGCCGAGCGCTTCAAGGTCACACCGGACCTGATCACCATGGCCAAGGCCATCAACAACGCAGCCGTGCCGATGGGCGCGGTGGCGGTGCGGCGCGAAGTGCACGACACCGTGGTCAACGCCGCGGCGCCGGGCGCCATCGAGTTCCTGCACGGCTACACCTATTCCGGCCACCCGCTGGCCATGGCCGCGGCCATCGCCACGCTGGATATCTACAAGAACGAGAACCTGTTCGGCCGTGCCGCCGAGCTGGCGCCGAAGTTCGAAGCCGCGGTGCACGGCGTGCGCGGTGCGCCCCACGTGAAGGACATCCGCAACCTCGGCATGGTCGCCGGCATCGAGCTGGAGCCGCGTCCCGGCCAGCCCGGCGCGCGTGGCTATGAGGCCTTCCTGAAATGCCTGGAGCGCGGCGTGCTGGTGCGCTACACCGGCGACATCCTGGCTTTCTCGCCGCCGCTGATCATCACCGAGGCGCAGATCGAAGAGATGTTCGACACCGTGAAGACAGTGCTGCAAGAACTGCAGTGATTGCAGCGAATGCCGTGGCCGCAAAGACAAGACAAGGAACACTGACGTGAACATCGCAGAGAACCGGCAGATCGCCGACATTGCGCACTACATTGGCGGGACCGTGCGCGCCGCCTCGTCGGACCGGTTTGCCGACGTCTTCAACCCGGCCACGGGCGCCGTTGCCGGGCGCGTGGCGCTCGGCTCGGCGCAGGACGTGGATGCCGCCGTGGCTGCGGCCCACGCCGCGTTCCCGGCCTGGTCCGAGACCGCGCCGCTCAAGCGCGCGCGCATCCTGTTCAAGTTCAAGGAACTGCTCGACCGCCACCATGACGACCTCGCCGCGCTGATCACGCGCGAGCACGGCAAGGTGTTCTCGGATGCCAAGGGCGAAGTCACCCGCGGCGTGGAGATCGTTGAGTTTGCCTGCGGCATTCCCAACCTGCTCAAGACCGACTTCACCGACAACATTGGCGGCGGCATCGACAACTGGAACCTGCGCCAGCCGCTGGGCGTGGTGGCCGGCATCACGCCGTTCAACTTCCCGGTGATGGTGCCGATGTGGATGTTCCCGGTGGCGCTGGCCTGCGGCAATACCTTCGTGCTCAAGCCGTCCGAGCGCGATCCCTCGCCCTCGCTGCTGATTGCCGACCTGCTCAAGCAGGCCGGCCTGCCGGATGGCGTGTTCAACGTGGTGCAAGGCGGCAAGGAAGCCGTCGACGCGCTGCTGGCGCACAAGGACGTGCAGGCGCTGTCCTTCGTCGGCTCCACGCCGATCGCTGAGTACATCTACACCGAAGGCACCAGGCGCGGCAAGCGTGTGCAGGCCCTGGGCGGTGCAAAGAACCACCTGGTGGTGATGCCTGACGCCGACCTCGACCAGGCCGTGGACGCGCTGATCGGTGCTGCCTATGGCTCGGCCGGCGAGCGCTGCATGGCCATCTCGGTGGCCGTGGCGGTGGGCGATGTCGCCGACAAGCTGGTGCCGCGCCTGGCCGAACGCGCGCGGTCGCTGAAGATCCGCAACGGCATGCAAGACGATGCCGAGATGGGCCCGCTGGTGACCGCCGCGCACAAGGCCAAGGTAGAAGGTTACATCGCCAAGGGCGTGGAAGAGGGCGCCAAGCTGGTGACCGATGGCCGCGGCCACAAGGTCGACGGGCACGAGAACGGCTTCTACGTGGGTGGCACGCTGTTCGACAACGTCACGCCGGACATGACCATCTACAAGGAAGAGATCTTCGGCCCTGTGCTGTCGGTGGTGCGCGTGCATGACCTTGCCGAAGCAGTGGACCTGATCAACGGCCACGAGTACGGCAACGGCGTGTCCTGCTACACCAGCGATGGCGGCGTGGCACGTGCGTTCTCGCGCCAGATCCAGGTGGGCATGGTGGGCATCAACGTGCCGATCCCGGTGCCGATGGCATGGCATTCGTTCGGCGGGTGGAAGCGCTCGTTGTTTGGCGATCATCATGCTTATGGCGAGGAAGGCATTCGCTTTTACACGCGGTACAAGAGCATCATGCAGCGCTGGCCGGACAGTATCGGGAAGGGGGCGGAATTTACGATGCCGGTGGCTAAGTGAGGGTTCTGGCGTTGAATGGATGATGGGGTGTTTTGGCTGTTGCCGCTCAAAGAAACAGCGAGCAACCCAAAAGTGACGAATCCGTCCGCCCCATCGCGCTAAAATACGCCGCTTTTCAAAGCCGCCCAGCGCGCCAGGGGTACCCACCGATGAGTCTGTTCCGCACCAAGAACATCGAGGCCATGCTGGCCGCCGCACGCGATGACGGGCTGAAAAAGGTGCTCGGCCCCGTCGACCTGATCCTGATGGGCATTGGCGCCATCATCGGCACCGGCATCTTCGTGCTGACGGGCACCGGCGCGCTCACGGCGGGCCCGGCGCTGACCGTCTCCTTCGTGATCGCCGCGCTCGCCTGCGGGTTTGCCGCGCTCTGCTACGCCGAGTTCGCGTCCGCGATCCCCGTCTCCGGCTCCATCTACACCTATAGCTACGCCACGCTTGGCGAGATCGTGGCGTGGATGATCGGCTGGGATCTGCTGCTTGAATATGGTCTTGCGACCTCGGCGGTGTCGGTGGGCTGGTCGGGCTATTTCCAGTCGCTGATGGCGGGCTTCGGCATTCACCTGCCGGCCATGCTTACCGCCGCACCCGGTGCCGTGCCGGGCGTGCAGACGCTGTTCAACCTGCCGGCTGCCGTGATCATGCTGCTGATCACCTGGGTCGTGTCCTATGGCGTGCGCGAGTCGGCGCGCCTGAACAACGTGATGGTGGCCGTCAAGATTGCCGTGGTGCTGCTCTTTATCGGGGTGGGCGTGTGGCACGTCAAGCCGGCCAACTGGCATCCGTTTGCGCCGTTCGGGCTGGACGGCGTCTTCAATGCGGCCGCGCTGGTGTTCTTCGCTTTTATCGGCTTCGACGCGGTGACATCGGCGGCCGAGGAAGTGCGCAACCCGCGCCGCGACCTGCCGATCGGCATCATCGGCTCGCTGGCGGTCTGCACCGTGCTGTACGTGACGGTGGCGGCCATCATGACCGGCATCGTGCCCTTCGCCAAGTTCGCGGGCATCGATCATCCGGTATCGCTGGCGCTGCAGTACGCGGGCGAGAACTGGGTGGCCGGATTCGTCGATCTCGGCGCCATCCTGGGCATGACCACGGTGATCCTGGTGATGACCTTCGGCCAGACCCGCATCATCTTTGCCATGTCGCGCGACGGGCTGCTGCCGGAGCGGCTCTCGACGGTGCACCCGGTGCATGCTACGCCGTTCTTCGCTACGTGGACGGTGGGCATCGTGTTTGCCTTCATCGCGGCTTTCGTGCCGCTCAATGTGCTGGCGGAGCTGATCAATATCGGCACGCTGTCTGCCTTCACGCTGATCTCGGTGGCGGTGCTGGTGCTGCGCAAGACGCGGCCTGACCTGCCGCGCGCCTTCCGCTGCCCGGGGGTGCCGGTGGTGCCGCTGCTGTCGGTGGGCTTTTGCCTGTTCCTGATGGCGCACCTGCAGGCCCTGACGTGGGTGGCGTTCCTGGCGTGGCTGGCGATTGGCCTGGCGATCTACTTCCTTTACGCGCGCCGCAACGCGGTGCTGCACGGCGGCGCCTGACGCCGCCTGCGCTTACCGTTCGCGCGCGCCGGCTTCCTGCAGGAAGCCAGCGCGCGCGGCTCCTCGACAAAGGCGGAGTTGATGCGGATCCAGGCCGAATCCTCGCCGCCCGGCCGGAAGTAATTGCCGGGCGCCAGCGTCACCCCATGCTGCTCGGCCAGGGTCACCAGCTCGCGCGAATCCTCGATCCCGCGCGTACGAGCCCACAGGAAATTGCCGCCCGCCGGCTCGCAGTACACTTCCCAGCCGGCGTCGCCCAGGTGCTGCACCGCGCGTGCGGTGGCCTGGCGAACCCGCAGCCGCAGCCGCTCCATGTATTTGCGGTAGGCGCCGCGCTCCAGCAGCGCGGCCGTCACGCTCTCCGCGAAATGCGAGCCCGCGACGCTGGTTAGCACCTTCACATCCACCAGGTCCTTCACCAGCGCCTTGTCGGCCACCAGGTAGCCGACCCGCAGCGAGGCTGACACCGTCTTGGAAAAGCCGCCGATGTAGATCACGTGTTCGAGCTGGTCCAGCGTGGCCAGCCGGTCGGTGTAGTTGGTCTGGAAGTCCGAGAAGATATCGTCCTCGACAAAACGAAAGCCATGCCGGCGCGCCAGCTCCAGCAGGCGGAACGCCACCGGCGGTGAGAGGGTCGAGCCGGTCGGGTTCTGCAGCACGCTGTTGGTGAAGAACAGCTTGGGCTTGTGCTCGCGCAGCAGCGCTTCGGCGGCGTCCGGGTCGGGGCCGTTGCGGGTTTGCGGCACCCCCACCAGCCGCACCCCGTGCAGGCGCAGCAGGCCGAACAGGTTGTAGTAGCCAGGATCCTCCACGAACACCGTATCGCCCGGCTTGAGCAGGCGCCGCACCACCAGGTCCAGCGCCTGGCTGGCGCCCGTGGTGATCAGCACCTGCGGCAGCTCCGCTGCGATGCCGAGCTGCCGCACGCGGGTCAGCACATGCTGGCGCAGCTCCGGGCTGCCCATTGGCGTGGCGTAGTGGATCACGCTGTTGATGTCGTTGCGCGAGACCTGGCGAATGGCCTGGGTCAGCCCTTCCACGTCGCGCCAGCTCTCGGGCACGAAGCCGCCCGCCAGCTTGAGCGTGGCGCTGGGATGGTTGAACTGCTCCAGGATATGGTCCGACAAATCCTCCGCCAGACGCGGGTCCGACCAGCCTTGGGCGCCGCGCGCCAGCAGCGGGCTGTCCGCGACGAAGAAGCCCGACCCGTGGCGGGAATCGAGCAGGCCCTGCGACACCAGCCTGTCATAGGCTTCGATCACCGGAAAACGGCTGATGCCATGCTCCGCCGCGAGCTGCCGGATCGACGGCAGGCGCGCGCCGGGGCGCACCTCGCGCGCGCTGATCCAGGTCTTGACCTCGTTGACGATCTGGTCGGTCAGGGGCACGCCGGTGGCGGGAACGAGGGTCAGCTTCATCGGCAGGGTGCAGGGGAAAGTGTCAGGAAAAACTACTGAACAGTTCATGTCAAACTGTTCGCAACTGTTCATGGGATTGTAGTTTGCGCTGTGAATAATGGAAGGCATGCGGCAAAAGTGCCGGCACTGGCTGGGCCGGTGGGCACGACAGACATGGCCGCCATGCAGAACAGGAGTGATGAAATGCGCGAACTAAGGATCTTCGAATTCGATGAACCGGGCCAGCCGGTGAGCTGGCGCGCCCGCGAAGGGCAGCGCGTGAAGGCGGTCGAAGGCCGCCTCTGGCTCACGGTGGAAGGCCACCACGCGGACATCTGGCTGCTGCCGGGGGCCGTCTTTGCGCTGCCTGCCGGCGCCCGGGTATGGTTGTCCGGCGAAAGCGAGGGCGCGCGCTTCACGCTGGCCCAGACGCCGGCCCCGTCGTCGTGGCGCTGGCTGGGCGGGCTGGCGAGTGCGCTGAAGCGCCGCTTTGGCGAGCGCCGTGCCTCCGGTGCCGGCCAGTGCCCGGAACCGGGCCTCTGAGAGGATCTCGGCCGGACCGCGCGCAGCGCGTGTCCGATCATCCCACTCCCATCCGTATTGGTAGAAGCCTGGCCAAGTGTCTGGTCGTGCGCTCTCCAGAATGCCGTTTGCCGGCATCGAACTCCCTCGATGCCTCGCTCCCTCCCTCCACATTGTCGCGCCAACTATGCGAGGATGTTCATATGGCTGGCCGCGCCGCGCGGCATTCAGCGCTGCCGTGGAGTGATTGCCGTTAACGTAAACGTCATATAATCAAGCCGTTGCGCCGGCACCAGCCAGACCGCTCGCGTGTCAGATCCGAGCCGCCTCCAGAGCGGCAGCCATGGACGTCATGCGACCAGCCAGAACACCGAACGTGGTGGAGACAATGACCGATCTTTCCGATGTGCAGAAGGGCGCTCAACCTGGCGCTCAACCTGGCGCTCCCCATCAGGCGCAGGGACCGAAAGGGCCCGTCAACAAGGTGCGCTTTGTCACCGCGGCCTCGCTGTTCGACGGTCACGACGCTTCCATCAACATCATGCGGCGCATCCTGCAGTCCTCGGGCTGCGAGGTGATCCATCTCGGGCATAACCGCTCGGTGGAAGAAGTGGTCAGCGCGGCCTTGCAGGAAGACGTGCAGGGCATCGCCATCTCCAGTTACCAGGGCGGCCACGTCGAGTATTTCAAGTACATGGTGGACCTGCTGCGCCGGCGCGGCGGCGAGCACATCCAGTTGTTCGGCGGCGGTGGCGGCGTGATCGTGGCGGACGAGATCCGCGAGCTGCAAGCCTACGGCGTGGCACGGATCTTCAGCCCGGAGGACGGCCAGCGCCTGGGCCTGGCGGGCATGATCGCCGACATGGTGCAGCGCTGCGATATCGACCTGGCGCGCTACGCCCCCGCCACGCTCGATGCGATGAAAGGCGGCGACCGCCGCGCGCTCGCGCAGCTGATCACGGCGCTGGAAAACGGCAAGGCGGATCCCGCGCTGGCCGACACCCTGCGCGCCGAGGCGGCCACGGTGAAGACGCCCGTGCTCGGCATCACCGGCACGGGCGGCGCGGGCAAATCCTCGCTGACCGATGAGCTGATCCGCCGCATCCGGCTGGACCAGCGCGATGCGTTGTCCATCGCGGTGATCTCGATCGACCCGTCGCGCCGCAAGTCCGGCGGTGCGCTGCTGGGCGACCGCATCCGCATGAACGCGATCAACCATCCGCACATCTTCATGCGCTCGATGGCCACGCGCGAGGCCGGCTCGGAGATCTCGCGGGCGCTGCCCGATGTGCTGGCGGCCTGCAAGGTGGCCGGCTTCGACCTGATCATCGTCGAGACCTCGGGCATCGGGCAGGGAGACGCCGCCATCGTTGCGCACGTGGACCTGTCGCTCTATGTGATGACGCCCGAGTTCGGCGCCGCCAGCCAGCTCGAGAAGATCGACATGCTGGACTTCGCCGATTTTGTCGCCATCAACAAGTTCGACCGCAAGGGCGCGCAGGACGCGTGGCGCGACGTGGCCAAGCAGGTGCAGCGCAACCGCGAGCAGTGGCATGCCAAGCCCGAGGAGATGCCGGTGTACGGCACCCAGGCGTCGCGCTTCAACGACGACGGCGTGACCATGCTCTACCAGGGCCTGCGCGAAGCGCTGTGCGCGCGCGGCATGCGTGCGCCGGGCGGCGTGCTGCCGCAGTTGAGCGGACGTGTCTCCACCGGCCAGAACGTGATCGTCCCGCCGGCGCGCAACCGCTACCTGGCGGAGATCGCCGACACGGTGCGCGCTTATCATCGCCGCGTGGATGCGCAGAGCCGGCTGGCGCGCGAGCGCCAGCAACTGCGCGAGGCGCGCCGCATGCTGCTGGCGGCCTCCGGTCAAGAAGACCAGGGCGAAGCGCTGCAGGCGCTGGCCACCGAGCGCGACGCCGCGCTCGGCGCGCAGGAGCGCAAGCTGCTGGCGATGTGGCCGCAGATGCGCAAGGCCTACAGCGGCGACGAATACGTGGTGAAGATCCGCGACAAGGAAATCCGCACCACGCTCACCACCACCACCTTGTCCGGCACCACGGTGCGCAAGGTGGTGCTGCCGCGCTTCGAGGACGACGGCGAAGTGCTCAAGTGGCTGCTGCGCGAGAACGTGCCTGGCAGCTTCCCCTACACCGCCGGCGTGTTCGCCTTCAAGCGCGAGAACGAAGACCCCACCCGCATGTTCGCCGGCGAGGGCGATGCCTTTCGCACCAATCGCCGCTTCAAGCTGGTTTCCGAGGGCATGGACGCCAAGCGCCTGTCCACCGCCTTCGATTCGGTCACGCTGTACGGCGAGGACCCGCACACCCGCCCGGACATCTACGGCAAGGTTGGCAACTCGGGCGTGTCGATCGCCACGCTCGACGACATGAAGGTGCTGTACGACGGCTTCGACCTCACCAGCCCGTCGACCTCGGTGTCGATGACCATCAACGGGCCCGCGCCCACTATCCTGGCGATGTTCATGAACACCGCCATCGACCAGCAGTTCGACAAGTTCCGCGCCGACAACGACCGCGAGCCCACCGTCGACGAGCAAGGCAAGATCCGCGCGTGGGTGCTGCAGAACGTGCGCGGCACGGTGCAGGCCGACATCCTCAAGGAAGACCAGGGCCAGAACACCTGCATCTTCTCGACCGAGTTCTCGCTCAAGGTGATGGGCGATATCCAAGCGTACTTTGTCCATCACCAGGTGCGCAATTTCTACTCGGTGTCGATCTCCGGCTATCACATCGCGGAGGCGGGAGCGAACCCGATCTCGCAACTGGCGTTCACGTTGTCCAACGGCTTCACCTATGTGGAGGCGTACCTGGCGCGCGGCATGCATATCGATGACTTCGCGCCCAACCTGTCGTTCTTCTTCTCCAACGGCATGGACCCGGAATACAGCGTGCTGGGCCGCGTGGCGCGCCGCATCTGGGCGGTGACGCTGCGCG
Source organism: Cupriavidus sp. MPR-AND1C (assembly GCF_058809705.1). Lineage (NCBI taxonomy): Bacteria > Pseudomonadati > Pseudomonadota > Betaproteobacteria > Burkholderiales > Burkholderiaceae > Cupriavidus > Cupriavidus sp. MPR-AND1C. The sequence goes on from NZ_JBXASU010000029.1 coordinate 14,135, forward strand.
ACAAGTACGGCGCCAATGAACGCAGCCAGAAGCTCAAGTACCACATCCAGACTTCCGGGCGCTCGCTGCACGCGCAGGAGATCGACTTCAACGATATCCGCACCACGCTGCAAGCGCTGATCGCCATCTACGACAACTGCAACTCGCTGCACACCAACGCGTACGACGAAGCCATCACCACGCCCACCGGCGAGTCGGTGCGCCGTGCGCTGGCGATCCAGCTCATCATCAACCGCGAGTGGGGCGTGGCCAGATGCGAGAACCCCAACCAGGGCAGCTTCCTGATCGATGAGCTGACCGACCTGGTGGAAGACGCGGTGATGCAGGAGTTCGAGCGCATCGCCGAGCGCGGCGGCGTGCTCGGCGCGATGGAGACGGGATACCAGCGAGGCAAGATCCAGGACGAGTCGCTGTACTACGAGCAGCGCAAGCACGACGGCACGCTGCCCATCATCGGCGTCAATACGTTCCGCAATCCCGATGGCGACGCCGCGCCGCCATCGCTCGAACTGGCGCGTTCCAGCGAAGAGGAGAAGCAGGGGCAACTTGCGCGGCTGGCGGACTTCCACGCCCGTCATGCGGATGCGGCGCCGGCCATGCTGCAGCGGCTGCGCCAGGCTGTGATCGACAACGGCAATGTGTTTGCGGTGCTGATGGACGCGGTGCGCGTGTGCTCGCTCGGGCAGGTCACGCATGCATTGTTTGAGGTAGGAGGCCAGTACCGCCGCAATATGTGATCCGTCGGCCAGGGGCTGTCTCGTGCGAGGCCCCTGCGTTAAACTTGACGCTTGCGCCAGCCGCGTCGCCTTGCGGGCAGCGAGCGCCAGCGAAGATCAAGACCAAGACCAATCAGGAGTACCGTGTACGATCCCAACAATATCTTCGCCCGCATCCTGCGTGGCGAATTGCCTTGCAACAAGGTATATGAAGACGCCGACACCATGGCCTTCATGGACATCATGCCGCAGTCGGATGGCCACGTACTGGTCGTGACCAAGGAACCCGCCGCCGAGTTGTTCGACCTTTCCGATGCTGGCGCCGAAGCCGCCATCCGCACCACCAAGCGCGTCGCCCGCGCGGTGCGCGCCGCTTTCTCGCCGGACGGCATCTCGATCGGCCAGTTCAACGGCGCCGCCGCGGGCCAGACCGTGCCGCACGTGCATTTCCACATCGTGCCGCGCTACGCCGAGCGCACCCTGCGCGGCCACGGCAGCGACATGCAGGATCCGGAAATCCTCAGCCAGCATGCCGAGCGCATCGTCGCCGCGCTGCGCGAAGCCTGACCAGATACATCGGTGCGCCGTGACTGCAGCGCGCCACGCCAGAATCAAGCAACCAGCAACAAGGAAGACAAGATGGGAATCAGGACAGTGGGCATCGTAGGCGCCGGCACCATGGGCAACGGCATCGCGCAAGCGTGCGCCGTGGTGGGCCTGGACGTAGTGATGGTGGACATCAGCGACGCAGCGGTGAGCAAGGGCATCGCCACCGTGGGCAGCAGCCTGGATCGCCTGATCAAGAAAGACAAGATCAGCGAAGCCGACAAGGACGCTGCACTCGCGCGCATCAAGGGCTCCACATCCTATGACGCGCTCAAGGCCGCCGACATCGTGATCGAAGCCGCTACCGAGAACTTCGACCTCAAGGTCAAGATCCTCAAGCAGATCGACGGCGTCGTCGGCGATGACGTGATCGTTGCGTCCAACACCTCGTCGATCTCCATCACCAAGCTGGCCGCTGTCACCAGCCGGCCGGGCAACTTCATCGGCATGCACTTCTTCAACCCGGTGCCGATGATGGCCCTGGTGGAGCTGATCCGCGGCCTGCAGACCAGCGATGCCACGCACGCGCTGGTGGAAGAACTGTCGAAGAACCTCGGCAAGTACCCGATCACCGTGAAGAACAACCCGGGCTTCGTGGTCAACCGGATTCTCTGCCCGATGATCAATGAGGCGTTCTGCGTACTGGGCGAAGGCCTGGCGTCGCCGGAAGAAATCGATGAGGGCATGAAGCTGGGTTGCAACCACCCGATCGGCCCGCTGGCGCTGGCTGACATGATCGGCCTGGATACGATGCTGGCGGTGATGGAGGTGCTGTACACCGAATTTGCCGACCCGAAGTACCGCCCGGCCATGCTGATGCGCGAAATGGTGGCGGCGGGCTATCTCGGCCGCAAGACCGGCCGCGGTGTGTACGTCTACAGCAAGTGACATTGAAGCTGTAAAAGGCCGAAAGCCCCCTTCATCATCACAAACGGGGGGCACCAAGAAAGCTGGCAGCGGAGCGATCCGCCGCCAGCTTTTTTTCGTTTGTCGAACGCCCCGGCCTGCCGGGTTCTGCAGCGCTGTCGCGATCAATGAAATATGCCTTTTTCGGTTCCTGACTATTTGCTGCCTGCCTGAATTTTTCAAACATGAATCCCCATATCAATTTTCAGTTAATAGCACGATCGTACTGAAATTATGTCAAGCCTGTCGTGGCGAAAAAACCGATAAATACTGAGTGAAATCAATTTCGATCAAAGTAAAGCCAGATGAATGGCTTGATTCACTCCAGACCGCTAAAGCTTTGTAAAGACATTCCCGTAAACGCTGATATGCACTACGCGCCGCCGCAGTCGTGGCATTGCCTGTGCGCTGCGCGTGCTTTGGAAAACCGATGGGGAATCTTTATGCGCAACAACCAACCCGTCTCGCAGCGCGAATACGAACTGCCCGAGAACGCCACGCTGATGTCGACCACCGACACCGAGAGCCGCATTGCCTATGCCAATGCGGCCTTCGTCGATGTCAGTGGTTTCACACGCGAGGAAATCCGGGGCCAGCCCCACAATATCGTCCGGCACCCCGATATGCCGGCCGAGGCCTTCGCCGATATGTGGGCCACGCTCAAGAGCGGCGAGCCCTGGACGGCGCTGGTGAAGAACCGGCGCAAGGACGGCGACCATTACTGGGTACGCGCCAACGCCATGCCGCTAGTGCGCAACGGCAAGTCGGTGGGATACATGTCGGTGCGCACCAAGCCCTCGCGCGAGGAGATTGACGCTGCCGGGCGGCTCTACCAGGACTTCCGCGAGGGTAGTGCGGGCCAACGGCGTTTTCACAAGGGTCTGATCATTCAGGGCGGCTGGAAGCGGTGGGCGTCGGCCTTCAAGACCATGCCAGTGCGCTGGCGCATCCGGGGCGCCCTGGCAACCTTGCTGCCGGCCTCGGTCATTGGTGCGGCGGCGCTTGGCATGAGCGGGATGCCGCTGGCTGGCCTGGGCGGCATCGTCGCCGCCATGTTGCTGCTGGTCTGTGGCTGGCTGGAGGCGCAGATCTCGCGGCCGTTGGAGCGGGTCATGGCACAGGCCCTGCGCGTGGCGTCCGGCGAAAGCCAGCAGGTCGAGCATATGGACCGCGTGGACGAGATCGGCATGACGCTGCGCACGATCAGCCAGCTTGGCCTGATGTTTCGCTGGCTGATCGACGACGTGAGCGAGCAGGTGCTGAACGTGCAGGGCGCAAGCAGCGAGATCGCGCAGGGCAACAGCGACCTGAGCGTGCGTACCGAGCAGGCGGCATCCAACGTACAGGATACAGCGTCGTCGATGACGCAGATGACTGCCACGGTCAAGAGCAATGCCGAGACCGCGGCCCAGGCAAACGCGTTGTCCGGCTCCGCCAGCACCGAGGCGGCCAAGGGTGGCAAGGCGATGTCGCAGGTGGTGGCGACCATGGAGGAAATCAGCAGCAGCTCGAAGCGGATCGCCGACATCATCAGCGTGATCGACGGCATCGCCTTCCAGACCAATATCCTTGCGCTGAATGCCGCGGTGGAAGCCGCGCGGGCCGGGGAGGAGGGCAGGGGCTTCGCGGTGGTGGCCGGCGAGGTGCGCGGGCTCGCGCAGCGCAGCGCCAGCGCGGCCAAGGAGATCAAGGCGCTGATCGGCGCCAGCGTGGAAAAGGTCGACTCGGGGGCGCAACTGGTCAACGACGCCGGCCAGACCATGGACAATATCGTGGCCCAGGTCAGGCGCGTCTCCGACCTGATCGCCGAGATCAGCCTGGCTACGTCCGAGCAGAGCACGGGCATCAGCCAGGTTGGCGATGCCATCGGCGACCTCGATCGCATCACCCAGCAAAATGCTGCGCTGGTGGAGCAGAGCGCGGCCGCCGCACAGAGCCTGAAACAGCAGGCCAACCGGCTGGTGGAAGCGGTCGGCGTATTCCGTTGACTGCGCGCCACGCCCCCTCGGGCCAGGCCGCAAGGCGGCCACGAGGGGCGTGGCGGCCCTACTCGCCGTACTGCCGCAGTCCTTCCAGGTCCAATACCTCGATCACGCCATAGTCGACCTTCACCAGTCCCTGCTGCTCCAGCACCTTCAGCGCCTGGTTGGCCCGCTGCCGCGATATGCCCGCCAGCAGTCCGATTTCTTCCTGCGAGATTTCCAGCGTGGTCCCCAGGCCAGGGTACAGGTGCTCATTGAACAGCGACGACACCGCGCGCGCCACGCGCGAATCGATATCGAGCAGCCGCTCGTATTCCACGGCGGCAATGAATTGTCCAAGCCGCTCGTTGAACTGCGTCAGCAGGAACCGCGTGAACGGCAAGCTGGTATCCAGCAACCACTGAAAAGTCTCGCGCGGCAGGAATGCAATGCGCGAGCGCCGCAGCGCCATCACGTCGTACTTGCGGATTTCGCCCTTGAGCACGGCACCTTCGCCAAACCAGCCCCCCGTGGGCACGCCGGTGAATGTGACCGATTTGCCGGAGGGCGATACGGTAGTGATCTTGACGATCCCTTCCAGCACGCCCATCCAGTGTTCCGCCTTATCGCCTTTATGGCAGACATAGTCGCCCTGGCTATATTCGCGCACGCACATGGCGCGGCGGACGATATCGCGTTGTTCTTCGCTGAGGTCGGCTGCCCACACGCAGCGGTCGACGAAATCGTTGAGCATGACCTGGGAACCTTCCCGTAGGGATTAACCCGGAATTGTCATCGGCGTGACAACCGGGGGAAATGGCATGGACTATCTTACGATCACCACGAACCGCGAATGCGCGCCAGGACAGGCGCGGCGGGCTTGTTGCGTCGCGGCACGAACACCGCCGGGCAAAACAGGCCAAGTATAACCAGCGGCAGCAGGCTTGGCACCGGTGGCGGATCCCCGCGCCGGAGGGACAGGAGACATCCATGCAGGAACCGTCGGCGACGACCTTCCCGCGCTTGTTGCTCGCGCATGCGCAGCAGCGGCCGGAAAGCCCGGCTTACCGTGAGAAGGATCTCGGGATCTGGCAAACCTATAGCTGGGCGCAGACCGCGCAGGAGGTGCGCGCGCTCGCGTGCGGCCTGGCGGCCCTGGGCTTTGCCCGCGGCATGAACCTGGCGGTGGTCGGCGACAACCGGCCGCGCCTGTACTGGGCCATGAGCGCGGCGCAGGCCATGGGCGGCGTGCCGGTGCCGCTCTACCAGGATGCCATTGCCGGCGAGATGATCTATGTGCTGAACGATGCCGAGATCGACTTCGCCATCGTGGAGGACCAGGAGCAGGTGGACAAGCTGCTGGAGGTGGAGGAGCAGCTAGCCGCGCAGGGCCGCAAGGTGCGCCACATCATCTATGAAGACCCGCGCGGGCTGCGTGACTACGATCATCCTGCATTGATGTCTTACCAGCGCCTGCAGGAAATCGGCCGCGAGTTCGATCGTGCCAATCCAGGATACTTCGATGCGGCCGTTGCCGCGGGCGAGCCTGACGATACCGCCATCATCCTCTACACCTCCGGCACCACCGGCAAGCCCAAGGGTGTGTGCCACTCGCATCGCGGCCTGATCGGCGCTGCGCGCAACGGCTGCGCGTTCGATGGCCTGAGCGCAAGTGACGATGTGCTGTCCTACCTGCCGATGGCATGGGTGGGTGACAACCTGTTCTCGTACGCGCAGGCCATGGTGGCGGGCTTTACCGTGAACTGCCCGGAATCGCGCGAGACGGTGATGACCGACCTGCGCGAGATCGGCCCCACCTATTACTTCGCGCCACCGCGCATCTATGAAAACCTGCTCACGCAGGTGATGATCCGCATGGAAGATGCGGGCTGGATCAAGCGTAAGCTCTTTCACTGGGCCATGGGCGTGGCGCGCCGCTGCGGCACCGACATCCTCGACGGCAATCCGGTGCCGCTGGCCGAGCGCCTGCGCTACGCGGCAGGCGAGGCGCTGATCTTCGGGCCGCTGCGCAATGTGCTCGGCATGAGCCGCATCCGCGTGGGCTACACGGCGGGCGAGGCGATCGGCCCGGACCTGTTCCGCTTCTATCGCTCCATCGGCGTCAACCTCAAGCAGTTCTACGGCCAGACCGAAACCTGCGCCTATGTCTGCCTGCAGCCGGACGGCAAGGTCAAGTTCGATTCGGTAGGGCCTGCCGCGCCGGGCATGGAGATCCGCATTGCCGAGAACGGCGAAGTGCTGGTGCGTGGCGTGGGCTTGCTGAAGGCCTACTACAAGCGCGACGATGCCACCCGCGAGGCGATCAACGACCAAGGCTATTTCATGACCGGCGACGCCGGCGTGATCGACGCCGACGGCCACCTCAAGATCATCGATCGCGCGAAGGACGTGGGCAAGCTGTCCGACGGCGCCATGTTCGCGCCCAAGTACATCGAGAACAAGCTCAAGTTCTTTCCCTATATCAAGGAGGCGGTGGCGTTCGGCACCGGCCGCGACAGCGTCTGCGCGTTCATCAACATCGATTTCGATGCCGTGGGCAACTGGGCCGAGCGGCGCCACCTGGCCTATGCGGGCTACATCGACCTGGCGGCGCAGCCAGAGGTGATCGCCATGATCGGCGAATGCGTCGAGCAAGTGAATGCCGACCTTTGCGTCGATGCCATGCTGGCTGGCTCGCAGGTGTCGCGCTTCCTGATCCTGCACAAGGAACTCGATCCGGACGACGATGAGCTCACCCGCACGCGCAAGGTGCGCCGTGGCTATATCGCCGAGAAATACGCGTCGCTGGTCGAAGCGCTGTACGCCGGCAAGCCGGAGCAGTTCATCGAGACGCGCGTGAAGTTCGAGGACGGGCGTGAAGGCAGCGTTTCGGCCACGTTGAAGCTGGTCGATGTAAAGCGCTTCCCCCCGGCCACCGCCGGCGCGAAGCGCGCAGCATGAGCAGGGGCGAGAGGATGACGCAAATGGCATGGCAAGGCGTGGGGCGCGGCGGCGATGGCCAGCCAGCGTGGAGCGGCGCGAGCGCGGGGGCAGGGGCAACAGCACAAGCGCTCGGCGGGGTTCAGATGGAGCATGCGCAGGTGCGGCAGGCCGGCGACGTGATACTCGACCTGCAGAATATTTCGTTGGCCTTCGGCGGCGTGAAGGCGCTGACCGATATCTCGTTTGACGTGCGCGAGCATGAGATCCGCGCCATCATCGGCCCCAACGGCGCGGGCAAGAGCTCGATGCTCAATGTGATCAACGGGGTCTACCACCCGCAGCAAGGGCGCATCGTGTTTCGTGGCGAGGAACGGCGCAAGATGCATCCCACCGCCGCGGCGCGCCAGGGCATCGCGCGCACTTTCCAGAATATCGCGCTGTTCAAGGGCATGACCGTGCTCGACAACATCATGACCGGGCGCAACACCAGGTTCCGCAGCGGCCTGCTGGCCAACGCGCTGTGGTGGGGCCCGGCGCGCAACGAGGAAATGCAGCACCGGCGCAAGGTCGAGGAGGTGATCGATTTCCTCGAGATCCAGGCGATCCGCAAGACGCCGGTGGGGCGCCTGCCGTACGGCTTGCAAAAGCGCGTGGAGCTGGCACGCGCGCTGGCGGCCGAGCCTTCGATGCTGCTGCTCGACGAGCCGATGGCCGGCATGAACGTGGAAGAGAAGCAGGACATGTGCCGCTTCATCCTGGACGTGAACCATCAGTTCGGCACCACCATCGTGCTGATCGAGCACGACATGGGCGTGGTGATGGACATCTCCGACCGCGTGGTGGTGCTGGACTACGGCAAGAAGATCGGCGACGGCACGCCGGAAGCGGTGAAGGCCAACCCGGATGTGATTCGCGCCTATCTGGGCGCTGGTCACTGATGCAGCTGCAAGACAAGGACAACCATGACGTTCTTCTTTGAAATCCTGATCGGCGGCTTATTGTCGGGGTTGATGTACTCGCTGGTGGCACTGGGGTTCGTGCTGATCTACAAGGCATCGGGCGTGTTCAACTTCGCGCAGGGCGCGATGGTGTACTTTGCCGCGCTGGCGGTGGTGGGGCTGATGGACAAGGGCCTGCCAATGTGGGCGGCCGTGATCGGCGCGTTTGGCGTGATGGTGGTGGTCGGCATCAGCACCGAACGGCTGGTGCTGCGCAAGCTGGTGAACCAGCCACCCATCACGCTGTTCATGGCCACCATCGGGCTGTCTTTCTTCCTCGAGGGGCTGGGGCCGTTGTTGTTCGGCAATGAAGTGCGCCCGATCAACCTTGGCATCGTCGACGAGCCCATCGAAGCCATCCTGACGCGCTTCAATATCGTGGTATCCAGGTTCGACCTGGCGGCGGCGGGCATCGCCGGCATCCTGGTGGGCACGCTGGCGCTGTTCTTCCAGTACACCAAGGTGGGCCGTGCATTGCGCGCGGTGGCGGACGATCACCAGGCGGCGCTGTCGCTGGGGATTCCGCTGCAGCATATCTGGGCCATTGTCTGGGGCGTGGCGGGCTTCGTGGCGCTGGTGGCGGGCATGCTGTGGGGCTCGCGCAATGGCGTGCAGTTTGCGCTGACGCTGACCGCGTTGAAGGCGTTGCCGGTGCTGATCCTGGGCGGCTTTACCTCGGTGCCCGGCGCCATCGTCGGCGGGCTGATCATCGGGGCTTCGGAGAAGCTGGCCGAGATCTATATCCCGCCCGTGTTCCAGTCCGCGTTTGGCGGCAACTTCGGCGGCATCGAAGGCTGGTTCCCCTATGTGTTTGCGTTGTTGTTCCTGCTGGTGCGGCCCGAGGGGCTGTTCGGTGAGAAACACATCGATCGTGTCTGACCGGCCCGCGCCTCAGGAGAGAAAACATGTTCTACCGTGAATCCGGCCAGTTCAAGACCACCTACGTTGCCGACAGCCAGATCTTCCCCATCCGCCAGGACCGCATCGGCTTTGCGGTGCTGATGGCGGTGGCCTTCGTGGCGATCCCGCTGCTGGGTTCGGAGTACTGGTTCTCGGCCATCCTGATCCCGTTCCTGATCTTCGCGCTGGCCGCGCTCGGGCTCAATATCCTGACGGGCTACGCGGGGCAGCTCTCGCTCGGCACCGCGGCGTTCATGGCGGTGGGCGCTTACGCGGCCTACAACTTCCAGTTGCGCATCGAGGGCCTGCCGGTGCTGCTGACCTTTATCCTCGCCGGCTTGTCGGCGGCGATGGTGGGCGTGGCGTTCGGCCTGCCGTCGCTGCGCATCAAGGGCTTCTATCTTGCGGTGGCGACGCTGGCAGCGCAGTTCTTCGTGGTGTGGGCGCTGACCAAGTTTCCCTGGTTCTCCAACAACAGCTCATCGGGCGTGATCACCGCGCAGCAGTTGAACCTGTTCGGCATCGCCATCGATACGCCGGTGAAGAAGTACCTCTTCGTGCTGATGTTGGTGACGGTGCTGGCCATCGTGGCCAAGAACCTGGTGCGCTCTTCCACCGGGCGCGCCTGGATGTCGGTGCGCGACATGGACGTGGCGGCGGAGGTGATCGGCATCCCGCTGATGCGCACCAAGCTGCTGGCCTTTGCCGTGAGCTCGTTCTACTGCGGCGTGGCGGGCGCGCTCTATGCGTTCTGCTACCTGGGCTCGGTCGAGCCGGACGGTTTTTCGCTCGACCTTTCCTTCCGTGTGCTGTTCATGATCATCATCGGCGGCGTGGGCAGCATCCTCGGCTCGTTCCTGGGTGCGGCCTTCATCCTGCTGCTGCCGATCTTCCTGGACATCGCGCTGCCACCGCTGGCCGCGCTGCTGCACCTGCCCTTTACCAACGCCGCTGTGTCGCATATCCAGTTGATGGTGTTCGGCGGGCTGATCATCTTCTTCCTGGTGGTGGAGCCGCATGGCCTGGCGCGGCTGTGGCAGATCGCGAAGGAGAAGCTGCGGCTCTGGCCATTCCCCCATTGAGTCTCATCGCATTGACGTTTTTGGTTCGGCACAAGAGAAACGGGTATTCCATAACAAACACACCTGCCAAGGTGAAGGAGACTGTCATGACCATCCTGATTCGCAATCTGCAGCGCATAGCCCTGGCGATGGGGGCGTCGGCCGCACTGCTGGCGCCGCTGGCGGTGCAGGCGCAAAGCGGCGAGCAGTTCGTCGCGCTGCCAAGCTATCGCGTCGGCCCTTATGGCGCCAACGGACAGTCCTTTTATGGCGGCTTCGTCGACTACCTGAACTACGTCAACCTCAAGGACGGGGGCGTGAACGGCGTCAAGCTGTCGTGGGAAGAGTGCGAGACGGAGTACAACAACGCCAAGGGCGTGGAGTGCTACGAGCGGCTCAAGGGCAAGAGCCCCATGAGCAAGGGCACCGCGTACCACACCATGTCGACCGGCATCTCCTACGCGCTGGTGGACAAGACCGCGGGCGACAAGGTGCCGCTGGTGATGATGGGATATGGCCGCACCGATGCGGTCGACGGTTCGGTCTTCCCCTATGCCTTCCCGCTGGTCACCACCTACCAGATGCAGGTCTCGGCCATCGTCAAGTTCCTCGCGGGCAAGAACGGCGGCTCGCTGGCAGGCAAGAAGATCGTCTACCTGTATCACGACTCCGCTTATGGCAAGGAGCCGATCGTGGCGCTGGAAGCCGAAGCCAAGCTCGGCAAGTTCAATCTGGTCGAGATCCCGGTGGCGCACCCCGGCAACGAGCAGGGCGCGCAGTGGCTGAAGATCCGCCAGGAGAATCCTGACTACGTGATCTTCTGGGGCTGGGGCGTGATGAACCAGACCGCGCTCAAGGCGGCGCAAAAGGTGGGCTTCGCGCGCGACAAGATGATTGGCTCATGGTGGGCAGGTTCGGAAGAAGACACCGTGCCCGCCGGCGATGCGGCCAAGGGCTATATGAGCGCAACCTGGAACGTGGCGGGCAGGGGCGTGTCGCTGATCGCCGATATCGACAAGGTGGTCTACGGCGCCGGCAAGGGCAATATGCAGGACCGCAACAAGGTTGGCTCGGTGCTCTACAACCGTGGCGTGTCCGCGGCCGTGGTGACGGTGGAAGCGATCCGCGTGGCGCAGGCCAGGTATGGCAAGGGCAAGGTCATGAGCGGCGAAGACATGCGCTGGGCATTCGAGAACCTGAACGTGAACAATGCGCGCCTGCAGCAGCTGGGCGCCACGGGCTTGCTGCCGGAGATCAAGACCAGCTGCGACAACCACGAAGGCTCGGGCAAGGTGAAGATCCAGCAGTGGGATGGCACCAAGTGGGTCGTCGTGTCGGACTGGATCGAAGGCAACAAGAACCTGATCCATCCGCTGTTCAAGGCGAGTGCCGCGCAGTTCGCGAAAGAGAAGGGCATCTCGCCTGCCTGCATGAAGTCTTGATCCGGGCGCTGCAAGGCGTTTGTTGATTGTTGTCGTCTGCGCTCGCCCGCATGCGGGCGAGCGCAGATGAAGCCAGCCAGGAACCACCAACCGAGCCGCACCATGAGCCTGTTGTCCGTCAACAATATCGAAGTCATCTACGACCACGTCATCCTGGTGCTCAAGGGCGTTTCCCTCGAGGTGCCCGAGGGGCGGATCGTGGCGCTGCTGGGCGCCAACGGCGCGGGCAAGACCACCACGCTCAAGGCCATCTCCAACCTGCTGCACGCCGAGCGCGGCGATGTCACCAAGGGCTCGATCGAGTACCGCGGCAACCGGGTCGACCGGCTCACGCCCAACGAGCTGGTCAAGCGCGGGGTGATCCAGGTGATGGAGGGCCGGCATTGCTTCGCCCACCTGACGCTGGAGGAAAACCTGCTGACCGGCGCCTATACGCGCGGCTTGTCGCGCAGCGAAACACGCGATGCGCTGGAGCGCATCTACGACTACTTCCCACGCCTGAAGACGCGCCGCAAGTCGCAGGCGGGCTACACCTCGGGCGGCGAGCAGCAGATGTGCGCGATCGGCCGGGCCATGATGGCCAAGCCCAGCATGATCCTGCTCGATGAGCCATCGATGGGGCTGGCGCCGCAGATCGTGGAGGAGATCTTCGAGATCGTGCGCGACCTGAACCAGCGCGAGAAGGTCAGCTTCCTGCTGGCCGAGCAGAACACCATGGTGGCGCTGCGCTATGCGGACTACGGCTACATCCTGGAGAACGGCCGCGTGGTGATGGATGGCGCGGCCGAGGCGCTGCGCACGAATGAGGATGTGAAGGAGTTCTACCTGGGCGTCGCCGCGAATGATGCAGAGGGCGGCGGGAGGAGCTCCTTCCGCGACGTGAAGAGCTATCGCCGGCGCAAGCGCTGGCTCGCCTGAGAAGCGCGCAAGCCTGCCGCGGCGAACCGTGCTCGACGGCGCTCCTCAACGCTGCCTCGGGTCGCTCGCAACGGCTTCTTCGCGCCTCTCGATGCGCATCCGGCGCATCCGACATTAAACAGTACGGTTCATCACGCGACCACCTACGCGAACTACGCACCATGCCTGAATACTTCGATTTGCTTGAAACGCGCGCCCCGGCCGCCCGCTTGCAGGCCTTGCTGGACGCGTTGTCGCGCCAGGTTGCGCATGCCAAGGCGCATGCGCCTTACTTCGCGCAGGTGCTGCGCGACGTGGATCCGCGCGCGCTGGACTCACGCGCTGCGTTGGCGGCGCTGCCGGTGACGCGCAAGTCCGAGATGACGGCGCGGCAAAAGACCATGCCGCCGCTGGGCGGGCTGAATGCGACGCCGCTGGGCGGCCTGCGCCACATCTTCCAGTCGCCCGGACCGATCCACGAGCCCGACGGGCATGGTGCCGACTGGTGGCGGATCGCGCGCGCGATGTTCGCCGCGGGCTTCCGCTCGGGCGATCTCGTCTACAACACCTTCTCCTACCACTTCACGCCGGCCGGCATGATGATGGAAACCGGCGCGCATCGGCTGGGTTGCTGTGTGTTTCCGGCGGGCGTGGGACAGACCGAATCGCAGGTGCAGGCGATGGCGAGCCTGCAGCCGGCGGCCTACGCGGGCACGCCATCCTTTCTCAAGCTGCTGCTGGAGAAGGGCGACGAGCTCGGCTTGCCCTGCCAGGGCCTGACGAAGGCGCTGGTGTCTGGCGAGGCATTGCCGCCATCACTGCGCGCCTGGTTCACCGAGCGCGGCATCCGCGTGCAGCAGATGTACGGCAGCGCCGACGTGGGCCTGATCGCCTACGAGACGCAGGGCGGCGACGGCTGGGTGGTGGACGAGAATGTGCTGGTGGAGATCGTCGAGCCAGGCGGCACGCAGCCCATGCCTGACGGCGAGACCGGCGAGGTGGTGGTCACGGTGCTGGGCAACGGCGACTATCCGCTGATTCGCTTCGGCACTGGGGACCTGTCGGCGTTCGTGGCCGGCTCGGACGAGCGCGCCAGCCCGTGCGGGCGCACCAACCAGCGGCTCAAGGGCTGGCTGGGACGCGCCGACCAGACCACCAAGGTCAAGGGCATGTTCGTGCATCCCGGGCAGGTGGGCGAGGTGGTGCGGCGCCATCCCGAGGTGCGCGCCGCGCGCCTGGTGGTGACGGGCAGCGTGGGTGCCGACGTGATGACGCTGCATTGCGACGCCGCGCGCGACGACGCGGCGCTGGCACAGGCCATTGGCGAATCGCTGCGCGAGGTGATGCGCCTGCGCGGCGAGGTGCGCTTCGTTGCGGCGGGCTCGCTGCTGCAGGATGGCAAGGTGATCGAGGACGCGCGGCGCTACGACTGAGCGCGATCGCGGCCGGGGGGCGGAGCAGCATGGCCGCCGGCGGGCCGCGTCGGCAGCCACACCAGCCACGCGCTGACGGCCGCGGCGATGGCGACCAGTGTCAGCGAGGCCAGCGGACGTTCGCGCATCAGCCATGCGGTGGTGCCCATCGACAGCGACATCATGCCAATGGCCAACTGCTTGGCGCGCAGGGGAATGCTGCGATGGGCCTGCCAGTCACGCACCAGCGGGCCGAAGCGCGGATGCGCAATCAGTCGCGCATGGAAGCGCTCCGAGCCGCGCGCGAAACACGCGGCGGCCAGCAAGACGAAAGGCGTGGTCGGCAGCACAGGCAGGAAGATGCCGACGATGCCCAGCAGCAGGCTGAGCACGCCGAGCGCCACCCACAGCCCGCGCAGCGCGCGTTGCCTGCGGCTGTGCGCGGCGGGCGGGGCGGGACGGATGGGCGTAGCGGCTGGCAACGCGCTCAGACCGCGAGCCCCAGGCGGGCGCGTGCGTCGTTGTACTCGGTCTTCATGCGCGCCACGATTTCGCCGGCGGTGGGGATGTCGTGGATCTGGCCCACGCCCTGGCCGGCGCCCCAGACGTCCTTCCATGCCTTGGCCTTGGAGGCGCCGCTGGAAAAGTCCATCTTGGTCTTGTCCGCCTGCGGCAGGTTGGCGGGATCCAGCCCCGAGGCCTCGATGCTCTCGCGGATGTAGTTGCCGTGCACGCCGGTAAACAGGTTTGTGTAGATGATGTCGGCCGCGGCGGAGGTGGTGATCGACTGCTTGTAGGACTCGCTGGCATGGGCTTCCTGCGAGGCAATGAAGCGGGTGCCGACGTAAGCGAAGTCCGCGCCCATGGCCTGCGCGGCCAGCACGGATTCGCCGGTGGCAATCGAGCCCGACAGCGCGATCACGCCGTCGAAGATCTTGCGCACTTCGCCCACCAGCGCGAACGGCGACAGCGTGCCGGCATGGCCGCCGGCGCCAGCCGCCACCAGGATCAGCCCGTCCACGCCGGCCTCGATCGCCTTCTCGGCGTGGCGGATGCTGATCACATCGTGCAGAACGATGCCGCCATAGCTGTGCACGGCGTCGATCATCTCCTTGGGCGGCGCGCGCAGCGAGGTGATGAAGATGGGTACCTTGTGGTCCACGCACACCTTGATGTCATGCTCCAGCCGCACATTGGAGGTGTGCACGATCTGGTTGACGGCGATCGGCCCGACCGGCTTGCCCGGGTTGGCGGCGCGGAAGGCGGCGAGATCGTCTTCCATCTGCGTGAGCCAGTCGCCCAGCATCTCGGCGGGGCGCGCGTTCAGCGCGGGGAAGGAACCGACGATGCCGGCCTTGCACTGCGCCAGCACCAGCTCGGGGTAGCTGACGATGAACATCGGCGAGGAAATCACGGGCAGCGCCAGGTTTTGCAGGACCTGGGGCAATTGTTTGGCGGCGGGCATGGCGTCTCCTGGACCACGAACGGGCGCCGGTGGCGCCCTGGATATGAACGATCGTTCGATTATAGGGAGTTTCGGCTGGCGGGCGTTAGACGGGCGTTAGAAGGGGCTGTCTACCGTGGCCATCCACCGGGACAAGCTGCGGGGGCAGTCTTTGTGACCCGCACCGTTCTCCGCGCCATCTCAACGCCGTTGCCGGCTGGCGCGAAGCGCCGTTCTTTTCCGATGACGAGATCGCCGAGCCTGGCTTTGCCATCGTCACGATCAACGCGTGGAACCTGCTCAACGTGAGCTTTCGCAACCCGATCCCGGAAAAGGCGTAACGCGAAAAAAGGCATGACGCCAGCCCGAAGCAGCGAACAAAAAAAACCCCGCTACGCCGCGGGGCAACTACCACGAAGACTGATAGGAAGAGGCGGGAGGGCACCTGCCAATGCCGCATCCGCACAGCGGACTATAGGCGGCGTTTGTGACGGACTGAAGGCGCTCGCGTGAAGACGGGATGACGGCCGCGCGCGCGGCATGCCCATGGAAAAACGGCGCCCGGGGGCGCCGTCTCTTCCTGGACTGTCGCTTCGGGTTCAGGCCCGTTTCAGATCTTTTCCAGCAACAGGCCCTTGAGGTACTCGCCTTCGGGGAAGGCAGCCAGCATCGGGTGATCGGTGCCGGCCGAGAGGCGCCGCAGGATGCGCGCATCGGCGCGGGCATCGGTCGCCGCGCCCGCCACGATCTTCTGGAACAGCTCCATGCTGATCGCGCCGGAGCATGAGTAGGTAAACAGAAGGCCACCCGGGCGCAGCAACTGCAGGCCGACCAGGTTGATCTCCTTGTAGGCGCGCGCGGCACGGTCGATGTGCTGGGCCGACGGCGCGAACTTGGGCGGGTCCAGCACGATCAGGTCGAACTGGCGGCCGTCGGCGCGGAACTGGCGCAGCGACTTGAACACATCGGCGTCGAGCCAGGTCGCGCGCTCGGGGTCGAAGCCGTTGAGGGTGACGTTGCCCGCGGCGGTCTTGAGCGCCTCGCCGGAGGAGTCGATCGAGGTCACCGAGGTGGCGCCGCCGCGCAGCGCCGCCAGCGAGAAGCCACCGGTGTAGCAGAAGCAGTTGAGCACTTCGCGGCCATTGGCCAGATCGCCTACCAGCTTGCGGTTGTCGCGCTGGTCGACATAAAAGCCGGTCTTGTGGCCGCTCTTCACGTCCACGTAGTAGCGCACGCCGTGCTCGGTCACGTTGAGCTCGGGATCGGGCTCGGCGCCGGCCAGCACGCCGGTCACCAGCGGCAGGCCTTCGCGCTCGCGCACGGCGGCATCGGAGCGCTCGTACACGTTCGGGCAGCCGGTTTCCTTGACCAGCGCCTGCACCAGCGCGTCCTTCCAGGCTTCGACCCCGGCCGCGTTGAACTGGCACACCAGCTGGCCGTTGGCGCCGCTGCCGTAGTAGTCGACGATCAGGCCCGGCAGGCGGTCGGATTCACCGAAGATCAGGCGCACGGCGTCGCTGTCTTTCACCCACTGCTTGCGATGCGCGAGGGCGGAGGATACGCGCCGCTTGAACATGGCGTGATCGACTGGCTCGTTCTCGTCGAAGCTCCACACCCGCACGCGAATCTGGGAAGAGGGGCTGTACGCCCCGCGCGCCAGAAAGCGGCCGTCGGCGGCGCGCACGATCACGGTGCTGCCAGGCTCGCAGCGGCCTTCGACGGTATCAACGCCGGTGGCGTAGACCCAGGGGTGGCGGCGCAGCAAGGATTTTTCCTTGCCGGGCTTGAGGGTGATGGTGTTCATGATTTCTTGTTTTAGGCGCCAGACGAAGCCGAGCAGACAGGCCAACCCGGTCCGAAGCGCCTGATTGTTGTTACGCCTTCTCCCCTCGGGCGCGGAGGGGAGAGGGGAGCCGCGCAGTGCAGGCGAAGGATGACGGCAAGCTCGCCGGCCCGCTACACCGCTTAACCGGCTACAGCACCACCTTCACCATGGGGTGCGACGTCAGCGCGCGATACAGCTCGTCGAGCTGTTCGCGACTGGTGACCCATACCGTGACGGTCAGGCCGAGGTAGTTGCCCTTGGCTGAAGGACGCATCTCCATCTTGCCGGCGTGGAAGTCGGGATCGAAGCCTTGCACCAGCGTCACGATGGCCTCGGCAAAGCCATCCTGCATGCCGCCCATCACCTTGATGGGGAAATGGCTGGGGTACTCGATCAGCGATTCGGCCGGCGGGATGTCGCCCGGCTTGCCCTGGTCGGAATTGTCGGCGCTCATTTCAATGCCCTCCTTACTTGCGCTTGAACCACAAGCGGATGGTATCCCACAGGCGGCCGAAGAAGCCGGCCTCGGGCACGTCTTCCAGCGCCACCACCGGGAACTCGGCGACCTTGGTGGCGCCGTCCATCAGCTTGACCGTGCCGACCTGCTGGCCGGCGGCAAGCGGCGCCACCAGCAGTTCCTGGCGCTCCAGCACCGGCTTGATGCGCCCGCCCGTGCCCTTGGGCACGGTGATGTAGGTCTCGTCCTTGACGCCGATCTTGACGGTCGATGCCTTGCCCTTGTAGATGTCGGGCGTGGCCAGCACCTGGCCGCGGTCGTACAGGCGCAGCGTGTCGAAAAACTGGAAGCCGTAGTTCAGGATCTTCAGGCTTTCCTGCGTGCGGACCGCTTCGGTGGTGGTGCCGATCACGATCGAGACCAGGCGGCGCGAGCCGTTAGGCACATTGGCCAGCGGACGCTTGGCCGAGGAGATCAGGCAATAGCCGGCCGACTTGGTGTGGCCGGTCTTGAGGCCGTCCACGGTGGGGTCGATGTAGAGCAGGCGGTTGCGGTTGGGCTGGCGAATCTTGTTGTAGGTGAATTCCTTTTGCGAGTACATGCTGTAGTACTCGGGGAAGTCCTTGATGATCCGCGTGGTCAGCGTGGCCAGGTCCATGGCCGTGGTGTAGTGGTTCGGATCGGGGATGCCGTCGGTGTTGCTGAAGTGGGTGTTCTTCATGCCCATGCGCTGGGCCTCGCGATTCATCATCGCCACGAAGCCCTCTTCCGAGCCGCCCACGGCTTCGGCCAGCGCCAGCGCCGCGTCGTTGCCCGATTGCACGATCAGGCCCAGCAGCAGGTCCTGCACGCTGACCGGCTTGTTGGCTTCCAGGAACATGCGGGATTCGTCGCTCTTGACCTTTTGCACGATCGTGGTCGGCACCACGGTCTGGTCCAGCGTGAGGCGCTTTTCCTTGAGTGCCGCGAAGGCCAGGTAGGCGGTCATCAGCTTGGTCAGCGAAGCCGGCTCGATGCGCACATCGGCGTTCTGCGAAGCCAGGGCCTGGCCGCTGGTGACGTCAAACAGCATCCAGGACTTGGCCGCCACCTGCGGCATCGGCACGCCCTGGGCGTGCACGGGAGCCGGAGCAAGCACCACGGCGGCGCCGACGACGGCTGCCGTGACCAGGGCGGATGTGTTGGCGGACGCGAAAAGCGGCGTGGCTCTATTCAACATGTTTCAGTTTCCGGCAAAAAAAAGGGGCGTGGAGTGCATCCGGTGACATGGCGGGGCGGCGCGCCGCCCCCGTCACTGGTCCCACGCATTGACGACGAGCTGCTTGATCAGGTGCAGCTTGCGGTGAAAGAAGTGGTCGGCGCCGGGGATCACGATCACCGGCAGTTCCTGCGGGCGGGCCCAGTCGAACACGCTCGCCAGCGGCACGGTATCGTCCTGCTCGCCGTGGATGACGATGGTGTCGGCCGGCACGTTGGCGACTTCCCAGCGGCTGGCGGCGGTGCCCACCATGGCCAGCCGCTGCGCCGGCGTGCCTGCCTCGGCCAGGCGCCTGGCGACGTGGCTGGCGACGAAGCTGCCGAACGAGAAGCCGGCCAGCGCCAGCGGCAGCGTGGCGGCATCGGGCGACCACTGGGACTGGGTGCGCATCCAGCCGATGACAGCCAGCAGGTCGTCCTGCTCGCCCACGCCGTTGTCATGGCTGCCGGCGGTGCCGCCGACGCCACGGAAGTTCGAGCGCACGGTGGCGTAGCCAAGCTGCACGAAACTGCGTGCCAGTGTCTGCGCTACCTTGTTGTCCTTGGTGCCGCCGAACAGCGGATGCGGGTGGGCCACCAGCGCGAGTCCGCGCGGGGCGCCGGCCTGGGGCAGGTCGACTGAAACGTCGATGGCGCCGACGGGGCCGGCGACGGTAAGTACCTGGGTATGCGCGTTCATGGAAACAGGAAGCAGGAAGCAGGGTGGCTGGCTCTGGCGCCGTGGCGCCTGGGTTTCAGTGATTCAGCGTTTCAGCCGGTGCCGGGCTGAGGTCATTCAGTGATCGACCATCAGGCGTTCGACCGGCTTGCCGCCTACCAGGTGGCTCTCGATGATCTCGTCGATGTCCTGCTCGTCGACGAAGGTGTACCAGACGGCCTCGGGATAGACCACCAGCACCGGCCCGAGTTCACAGCGGTTCAGGCAGCCAGCCTTGTTGATGCGCACGCGGCCTTCGCCGCCGGAGATGCCCAGTGCCTTGCAGCGCTTCTTGGCATATTCCTGCATGGCCTGCGCGTTATGCGCGCCGCAGCAGGCGCCGCCGTCCTCGCGCTGGTTGAGGCAGAAGAAAACGTGGTGCTGGTAGTGGCTGCTCATGCGTGGTGGGCGTATCGGCGGCGGCAACGCAGCAGGCAAAGAGTGCCCGGGGGGCGCGCCGGCCGCCAAGAATAGGTGGAAGGGCTGAATTATACGGCGTCATGGGGGGCGGTTCGACGCTTTGGGAGCCTGCTTCGATGCCGCGCGTGCCGCGCCGCGGCGACGGGTGGCGTAGCGCGCACCCACACCGGCCGCGTCGTCCGAATCTCCGGACGGCTGATTTCCGGAATTCCGGAAAATCGGAGTGAGGCGTCGTCCGCTTTTCCAGCTTCCTTTTGAAATCAGTCACTTGGCGACACCGGCTGGCCTGGCACGGCGGTTGCAATGCTTAAGGCAGACGCGTTCCATTTGCAGGGCGCGCGAACCTGCCGCTGTGCGGCGGCGGGCACGGTCAAATACCGAGGACGACATCATGAGGAAACCCTTTTACAAGATCCTGTACGTGCAGGTGCTGTTCGCCATCGCGGTGGGCATCGTGCTCGGGCATTTCTGGCCCGCTACGGGCGTAGCCATGAAGCCGCTGGGCGATGGCTTCATCAAGCTGATCAAGATGATCATCGGTCCGATCATCTTCTGTACCGTGGTGTCGGGTATCGCCGGCATGCGCGACATGAAGAAGGTGGGCCGTGTCGGCGGCAAGGCGCTGCTGTACTTCGAGGTGATCTCCACCTTCGCGCTGTTGATCGGCCTGCTGTCCGCGCACCTGCTCAAGCCGGGCGTGGGCTTCAACATCGATCCGGCCACGCTCGACACCAAGGCGATCTCGCAGTACGTGACGCAGGCGCATGGCCAGAGCACGGTCGAGTTCTTCATGCACATCATCCCGGACACGATGGTCAGCGCGTTCGCCAACGGCGACATCCTGCAGATCCTGCTGATATCCCTGTTCTTCGGCTCGGCGCTGGCGGCCATGGGTGACCGCTCGAAGATCGTGTTCGACTTCGTCGAGCAGGTCTCCAAGGTGTTCTTCCACATCGTTCACGTGATTACCAAGGTGGCCCCGCTGGGCGCGTTCGGCGCGATGGCCTTCACCATCGGCAAGTACGGCCTGGGCTCGCTGGTGCCGCTGCTCAAGCTGATCGGCACCTTTTACTTCACCGCGATCGTCTTCGTGGTGGTGGTGCTGGGTACGGTGGCACGCCTGACGGGCTTCAACATCTTCCGCTTCATTTCCTACATCAAGGAGGAACTGCTGATCGTGCTGGGCACCAGCTCGTCGGAAGCCGCGCTGCCGCACCTGATGGAAAAGCTGGAAAACCTCGGCTGCTCCAAATCGGTGGTGGGGCTGGTGGTGCCCACGGGTTACTCCTTCAACCTGGATGGCACCAACATCTACATGACCATGGCGGTGCTCTTCATCGCCCAGGCGACCGGCATCGAGCTCACGCTGCTGCAGCAGCTCACCGTCCTGGGCGTGGCGATGATCACCTCCAAGGGCGCCAGCGGCGTGACCGGCTCCGGCTTCATCACGCTGGCCGCCACGCTGGCGGTGGTGCCGGATATTCCGGTGGCGGGCATGGTGCTGATCCTGGGCATCGACCGCTTCATGAGCGAATGCCGCGCGCTGACCAACATCATCGGCAATGGCGTGGCGACGGTGGTCATGTCGGCGTGGGAGCATGAACTTGACCGCGTGCAGCTTGACCGCATGCTGCGCCGTGGCGGCGATGAAACGGCCGAACTTGCCGAAGCCGGCCCCGGCGTCCGCTGAGGTCCCGGCCTCCAGAGCGGCGGGGCCCGCCGGCGCCGCCCGCCAGCGGGTATCATCGGCGCGTGTCCCAACGCATGCGCCGATGCCACATTCCGACGATTTCCTCGCCGTGCATGATCCTGCTTCTGACCGCCTGGTGCATGCGCCAGGTGATGGCGGCGGAACCTGGCGGGGCTTTGCCGCCGCGCTCGCCGTCGGCCTGGTCGTCCTGTGCTCGCTGACCTGGCTGGTATCGATGCAGCGCGGCATCGACGGGCTGCAGCAAGCCACGGCGACCCGCGCCGATCGTTACGCGGCCACGCTGGAAAGCACGCTCGACCGCTACGAGTTCCTCCCCGCGCTGGTCTCGCTCCATCCCTTTGTCCATGACCTGCTGGCCGCGCCAGGCGATCCCGTGCGCGTGGCGGCGGCCAACCGCTACCTGTCCGAAGTCAACCGCCGCGCGCGGGCTTCGGCCACCTATGTCATTGCCGCCAGTGGCCTCGCGCTGGCCGCCAGCAACCATGACGAGCCGGGCAGCTTTGTCGGCACCGACTATCGCTTCCGCCCTTACTTCCAGAGCGCATCGCGCGGGGAGATCGGGCGCTTCTACGCCATCGGCATTACCAGCGATGAGCCCGGCTACTACATTGCGCAACCCGTGAAGGTGGGCGCGCGCGTGGTGGGCGTGACCGTGGTCAAGCTCAACCTGGAGTGGTTCCAGCGCGCTGGCGCCGGCGGCGCCGAGCCGGTGATGGTGAGCGACGAGCATGGCGTGATCTTCCTTTCCTCGGTGCCGGCCTGGCAGTACCGCACCTTGCAGCCGCTGCCAAGCGAGCTGCAAACCGAGCTGGACCGCACGCGCCAGTACCATGACCGGGAGGTCAGGCCGCTGCCGCTGGAGGCGCTGCGATCGCCCGTGACGCAATGGCTCGGCCGGACAGTGCTGGGCGAGGGCGCGCGGCTGGTGCGTATCGGTACCGGCAGCAACGCCGAGCGCTACCTCGAGATCAGCCGCAAGGTGGGCCCGGCCGACTGGACCATGCAGGTGATGGCGGCGCTGGACCCGGTGCTGGCCAGCGCGCGCAATGCCACCATCGGGGCGGCGCTGGCCTATGCGTGCATGTGCCTGCTGCTGTTCAACTGGCGCCAGCGCCGGCAGCGCGCGCGCGATATCGAATACGGCAGGCGCCTGCTCGAAGCCGCCTACGACGAGCTGGAGCGACGGGTGGAGGCGCGCACCGCCGACCTGATGGCCATCAACGAGCAGCTGGAAGCCGAGGTGGCGGAGCGCACCCGCGCCGAGAGCGAGCTGCGCGCGGCGCAGGATGAACTGGTGCAGGCCAGCAAGCTGGCGGCGCTGGGCCAGATGGCAGCGGGCATCACGCATGAGCTGAACCAGCCGCTGGCAGCCTTGCGCACGTTCTCCGACAACACCCGCGTGTTGCTCGAGCGCGGGCAGCTCGATGCTGCCGCCGGCAACCTTGTCGCCATCGCCGACCTCACCACCCGCATGGGCAAGATTACCGGGCAGCTCAAGCTGTTCGCCGGCAAGGCGCGCCAGCGACGGCATGCGGTGCATGTGCGCGCCGCGCTGGACCACGTGCTGGCGCTGATGGCCCCGCGCCTGGCCCATGTCACGCTGAAGGTGGAGGGCTTGTCCCAGCCGCCCGGGCCGGCGGTGTGGGCCGATGAGCTCAAGCTCGAGCAGGTGCTGCTCAACCTGATCGGCAACGCCCTCGATGCGCTGGCTACCGCGGCGCCACACGCGCCCTGCGTGGAAGTGGCGGTGAGCGAGCACGGCGGCACCGTCAGCATCGCGGTGCGCGACAATGGCACCGGTATCGCCGCCGACGCCTTGCCGCGATTGTTCGAACCCTTCTTCACCACCAAGGAGATCGGCCAGGGACTCGGCCTGGGGCTGGCCATTTCGTCGTCCATCGTGCGCGAGTTCGGCGGGCAACTGAGCGCGGCCGACCGGCCCGGCGGCGGCGCGCAGTTCGTGGTGATGCTACGGCGCGCGCCCGCGCCCGAAGGCGCCGCGCCCCGCGACGGCGCCACTTCCATCTCTCCCACCCATACTGAGTGAGCATTGCCATGCAAGACGGATTGCGTGTCCTGTTCGTCGAAGACGAACCCCTGGTACGCCAGGCCACCGCGCAGAGCCTGGAGCTGGCTGGCTTCTCCGTGCTGGCGCTGCCCTCGGCCGAGGCCGCCATGCCGCACCTGTCGCCGGAGTTTCCCGGCGTGCTGGTGACCGACGTGCGCCTCACCGGCGCCAGCGGGCTGGACCTGCTGCAGCACTGCCGCAATGCGGCGCCGGGCGTGCCGGTGATCCTGGTCACCGGCCACGGCGATATCACCATGGCGGTACAGGCCATGCGCGAAGGCGCCTACGACTTTATCGAGAAGCCCTTTGGCGCCGACCGCCTGACCGAAACCGTGCGCCGTGCGCTGGAGCGGCGCGCGCTGGAGCTGGAGAACCGCGCGTTGCGGCGCGAGCTGGCCGGCCCGGCCGCGGGCACGCGCATCATCGGGCGCTCGCCGGCCATCGAGCAGGTGCGCACGCTGGTGGCCAACGTGGCCGCCACGGATGTCCCCGTGATGATCAACGGCGAGACCGGCACTGGCAAGGAGCTGGTGGCGCGCAGCCTGCATGCTTTGTCGCCGCGCCACCAAGCGCCCTTTGTCGCGCTGAACTGCGGTGCGGTGCCCGAGGCCATCTTCGAGAGCGAGATGTTTGGCCACGAGGCCGGCGCGTTTACTGGCGCCGGCAAGCGCCGCGTGGGCAAGCTCGAGCACGCCTCGGGCGGCACGCTGTTCCTCGACGAGATCGAGAGCATGCCGCTGGCGCTGCAGGTCAAGCTGCTGCGCGTGCTGCAGGAGGGCACGCTGGAGCGGCTCGGCTCCAATGCCTCCATCGCCATCGACGTGCGCATCGTGGCCGCGGCCAAGGGCGATATGGAGACGCTGGTGGCGCAAGGCACGTTCCGCGAGGATTTGTACTACCGGCTCAACGTGGTCACCATCCCGTTGCCCCCGCTGCGCGAGCGGCGCGAGGACATCGTTGCGCTGTTCGAGCATTTCATGCTGGTGGCGGCGGTGCGCTACCAGCGTCCCGTGCCCATCCTCTCCGAGCTGCAGCGCCAGGCGCTGATGCAGCGCGCATGGCCCGGCAACGTGCGCGAGCTGCGCAACGCCGCCGACCGCCTGGTGCTGGGCGTGCCGGAGGGCGGTACGCGCGCCGATGCGCTCGACGACTCCACGCCGCTCAAGGAGCGCATGGAGCACTACGAGCGTGCCGTCATCGCCGATACGCTGGCGCGCACCGGCGGCGCGGTCAGCCAGGCGGCGGATCTGCTGCAGGTGGGCAAGGCGACGCTGTACGACAAGATCAAGCGCTACGGGCTGTAGCGCTTCCTGCGCTTCCTGCGCTTCCGGCATTTCCGGGTGAACCGGCCGCTGGGCGCCTCGGGTCAACATCTCTTGATACACTCGCGGGCCCGAACAGCTCATCCGGAACACGCAATGAACGAGGTATCCAGCCAGCACGCATCCAGCCGCCTGGGCGGCACGGCCGTCGAGGTCGATGGCCAGCAACTCACCGCCGCCGCGTTGGCGCAGGTGGCGCAAGGTCGTCGCCCGGCCAGCCTGGACCAGGCTGCGCGTGCCCATGTGGCGGATGCGCGTGCGCGTTTCGAGGAACTTGCCTCGTCCAATATCCCCATCTACGGCGTGTCCACCGGCTTTGGCGAGCTGGTGCATAACTGGGTGGATATCGAGCATGCCGGCGCCCTGCAGGAAAACCTGTTGCGCAGCCACTGCGCCGGCGTGGGCCCGCTGTTCGGGCGCGAAGAGGTGCGCGCGATGATGGTTGCGCGCGCCAATGCGCTGGCGCGGGGCTATTCGGCGGTACGCCCGCTGGTGATCGAGCAATTGCTGCGTTATGTCGAGGCGGGCATCACGCCCGCCGTGCCGCAGGTGGGCTCGCTCGGCGCCAGCGGTGACCTCGCGCCGCTGTCGCATATCGCCATCACGCTGATCGGCGAAGGCAAGGTGCTGCTGGCCGACGGCACTACCGCGCCCACCGGGCAGGTATTGCGCGAGCATGGCATCGAGCCGATCAAGCTGTCCCACAAGGAAGGGCTGGCCCTGATCAACGGCACCTCGGCCATGACCGGCATGGCGTGCCTGTTGTTGGAAACCATGCGCGCCCAGGTGACGCAGGCCGAGATCATCGCGGCGCTGGCGCTCGAAGGGCTGAACGCCTCGGCCGATGCCTTCATGACCCACGGCCACGACATCGCCAAGCCGCATCCGGGCCAGGTGCAATCGGCGGCCAACCTGCGCGCGCTGCTGGCGGGTTCCACGCGCCTCTCAGGGCATGGCCAGCTGGCGGGCGAAATGAAGACCCGCGCCGGCGACGAGAAGAACACCGGCACCGGCGTGTTTATCCAAAAGGCCTACACGCTGCGCTGCATTCCGCAGGTGCTGGGCGCGGTGCGCGACACGCTGGGGCACTGCGCCACCGTGGTCGAGCGCGAGCTGAATTCGTCCAACGACAATCCGCTGTTCTTCGACGACGGCGAGCTGTTCCACGGCGGCAATTTCCATGGCCAGCAAGTCGCGTTTGCCATGGACTTCCTCGCCATCGCGGCCACGCAGCTCGGCGTGGTGTCGGAGCGTCGCCTCAACCGCCTGCTCAGCCCGCACCTGAATAACGGCTTGCCGGCTTTCCTGGCGGCCGCCAACGAGGGGCTGAGCTGCGGGTTTGCCGGTGCGCAGTATCCGGCCACCGCGCTGATCGCCGAGAACCGCACCATCTGCAGCCCGGCCAGCATCCAGAGCGTGCCGTCCAACGGCGACAACCAGGACGTGGTGAGCATGGGCCTGATCGGCGCGCGCAATGCACGCCGCATCATCGACAACAACCAGTACATCCTCGCCGTGGAGCTGCTCGCAGCCTGCCAGGCTGCCGAGCTGGCCGGCGCGGTGGAAAGCCTGTCGCCGGCGGGCCGCGCGGTCTTTGCCTTTGTGCGCGAACGCGTGCCGTTCCTGGCGATGGATCGCTACATGACCGACGATATCGAAGCCATTGCCGCGCAACTGCGCGCCGGCGCGCTGGTGGGGGTGGTGCGCGCGGCTGGCGCGGCGGTCAACTGACACGCGGGCTCATTTCCACATATCGCGCATGCGCCCGGCCAGGTCCAGCCTGGGCAGCGGCGCCTTGGCCGGCGCGTCCGCCACCGGCGGGGGCGGCGGCCAGGACCGGCTGTGGAACAGCGGCATCACGCGGTTGGGCAGAAAGCGCGTGCGCGAGGCGTAGACGTGGCGATCGCCATAGGCGGTCTGCTGGTGCACATAGAACCGCTGTGGCACCACGATGTCGAGGTGGTCGCGGGCGCGGGTCATGGCGACGTATAGCAGCCGGCGCTCTTCCTCGATTTCCTCGGTGGTGCCGGTGGCCAGGTCCGAAGGCATGCAGCCGTCGACGGCATTGAGCACATAGACGGCCTTCCATTCCTGGCCCTTGGCCGAGTGGATGGTGGACAGGATCAGGTAGTCCTCATCGCGCAGCGGCACGCCGGATTCGTCGCTCGATGCGTCCGGCGGGTCCAGCGTGAGTTCCGTCAGGAAGCGCTCGCGCGACGCGTAGGTGGCGGCGATACGCTCCAGCTGCTGCAGGTCGGCGGCGCGCGCGGGCGCGTCGTCGTGCAGGCGCTCGAGGTGCGGCTGGTACCACGCCACCACCTGCTCGAAGGCGGATGGCCACGGCGCGGCCGGGGCCATCAGGCTGCGTGCCAGCGCCAGCAGGTCGGGCCAGGCCTCGGCGGCGGCTGGCGGCGCCTCAAAGGACTCCAGGGCAAACAGCGGCTCGGTGGCGATTTCCACCGCATCGAGCACGCGAGCGGCAGTCTTGGGTCCCACGCCCGGCAATAGCTGCAGGCTGCGGAAGCCTGCCATGCGGTCGCGCGGATTTTCCAGCCAGCGCACCACCGCCAGCACATCCTTCACGTGCGTGGATTCCAGGAACTTCAAGCCGCCGAACTTCACGAACGGGATATTGCGCCGGACCAGCTCGATCTCCAGTTGCGCGCTGTGGTCGGCGGCGCGGAACAGCACCGCCTGCGACAGCAGCGCCAGTCCGGCCTCGCGCCGCGAGAGGATCTGCTCGACCACATAGCGGGCCTGGTCCGCCTCGTCGTTGACCACCACGATCTCCGGCTTCTCGGCCGAGCCGCGCTCCGACCACAGGTCCTTGGTATAGCGCTCGGCCGCCAGCCCGATCACCGCGTTGGCGGCGGCCAGGATGGGTTGGGTGGAGCGGTAGTTGCGCGACAGCGTGACCATGTCCGCGGCCGGCGTGAACTGGGTGGGGAAATCGAGGATATTGCGCACCGTGGCGCCACGGAAGGCGTAGATCGACTGGGCATCGTCGCCCACCACCGTCAGGCCGCGCCCGTCGGGCTTGAGCGCGAGCAGGATGGCAGCCTGCAGCGCATTGGTGTCCTGGTATTCGTCCACCAGCACGTGGTCGAAGCGCGCGCCCATGTCCTGCGCCAGCGCGGGCTCGGCCAGTGCCTGCGCCCAGTAGAGCAGCAGGTCGTCGTAGTCGAGCACCTGCTGCTTTTGCTTGGCTTGCACATAGCCGGCAAATAGTCCGCGCAGCGCATCCGTCCACATGGCATAGCGCGGGAACCAGTGCTTGAGCACGTCTTCGAGCGGCGCCTGCGTGTTGACCACGCGCGAGTAGATCGACAGGCAGGTTTCCTTGCGCGGGAACCGCGAAGCCTGGGCCGACAGGCCCAGGTCGTGCCGCACCACGTTCATCAGGTCGGCGGCGTCGCCGCGATCGCAGATGGTGAAGCTGGGCGACAGGCCAAGCGTTTCCGCGTACTCGCGCAGCAGGCGCGCGCCGATGGCGTGGAAGGTGCCGGACCATGTGAGAGCCGCGCGTCCCGCCCCGCAGGCTTGCATGCCCAGCGCCTGGTCGACGATGCGCTCGACCCGCCGCCCCATCTCCGACGCCGCGCGGCGCGAGAACGTCAGCAGCAGGATGCGGCGCGGGTCTGCGCCGCCCAGCACCAGATGGGCAACGCGGTGCGCCAGCGTGTTGGTCTTGCCCGAGCCGGCACCGGCGATGATCAGCAGCGGCGCGGCGGGCTCGTGCGTCACGGCCGCGCGTTGCTCCGGGTTCAGGGTGGACAGGTAGGCCGGCGTATCGGGGGCGGCGGCATCCACGGTATCGGGTTGCTTGACGGCGGGTGCATCGCAAAGCACGGCGCTGGGATCGGGATCGAGTAACACGGAGCGGGGGCCTTAGGGGATGCCGCGCGCAAGTGCGCTGGCCAGCATGGGCGGAGAAAGCTGCTGGCAACTGTATATCCATACAGCCGGGCTGCGCAAGCCGGGCGTTGCGCGACGGCGCCCGGCAATAAAAAAAGGTGCCATGGAAGGCACCTTTCCGGACGGAGGCGGCGGGCCAGGCAGTGGCTCAGGCCGCCTTGGCGAGCGCGCCGTCGAGCAGCTTGTGCAGTGCGTCCCACTCGGGCTCGCCCACATAGCGCTTGAGGATGCGGCCGTCCTTGTCGATCACGAAGGTGGTCGGGGTCAGCTGCACTTCGCCGAATGCCTTGGCGGCCGCGCCGTCGGAATCCATCGCCACCTTGAACGGCAGCTTGCGCGTTTGCGCATAATTCATCACGTACATGGGCGGGTCGTAGCTCATTGCCACGGCGACGAACTCCAGGCCCTTGCCCTTGAACTTGTCATAGGTGCGGACCATGTCCGGCATTTCCTTGACGCAGGTGACGCAGCTGGTGGCCCAGAAGTTGACCAGGTAGACCTTGCCCTTGAGATCGGCGGTGCTGACTTTTTCTCCCGACAGCAGCGTGAACGTGGCGGGCGGCGCCGCATTGGCGGGGGCGATGGCGCGATAGCCGAACCAGCCCAGCACGGCAACCAGCAGCACGGCGGCGATCACAGGCCACAGCTTGCGCGAGGCGGTGCTTGCCGGGGTGGGTGCGGTGGGGGAAGCGGAGGTCGTCATGATGCTCGCCGACAGGTCAGACAAGCCACTATTCTACTGCCGCTGCCGGGACGCTGCCGGCTGCATTCACCGAGCCGCCGCGGATGCGACGATTGGCCGCAGCTGCGTGCGCCTTCGTGCGCCTCAATGCGTCTTGCTTGCCAAGGCAGAGCGGGCCTGGTCCAGCGCCTGCTCAAGGTAGGCGCCATAGAAATCGGGCTGCATGCCGCGCAGCGGCGTGGCCAGGGAGCGGCCGCGCGCGTCGAGGAAGAGCACCGTGGGCGCTACCGCCACATTGCGGCTGCGGGCCCATTCCCGTGCGGTGGTCATGCTGCCATCGGCGTTGCGCAGCGGCGTGTCGGCGGTCATGTCCAGCTCGCGCGCCTCGATTTCGCCCGCCGCGGCTTGCGGGCCGAGATAGTTGCGGCGCACCGTTTCACAGTACACGCAGCCGGGCAATGTCACCAGCACCACCAGGGGCTCGCCCCGGCTGGCCGCAGCGGCGGCCTGGATGGCGAGATCGTTGACGGGGGGCAGGTGGGGCGTGGCGGCCAGGGCGCTCGTGCTTGCCGCGACCAGCAAAGCGCCGAGCATCGCCGCGCCGGTACGGCGTGCGGTGCCAAAGACACTCCGGGGGGATGGCCGCATTGGCTGGATCGATGGCTGGATCGATGGCTGGGTGTGCATTGGCGGGCAATGTAGATGAGCGCTGGCACGCGGGTTCTACGATAATAGCGGCTTATTTCCGCATTCGCCGCCCTGATGCCCCACGCCTGGTTTCCACGGTTCTTCCGCTTGCCGCAGTCCCTGCTTGCCAACGCCATCGTCCTGGGCGCGCTCGGCGCCGGGCTGATCGCCTGTTCGCCCCGCTATGACTGGCGCACCATCCAGTCCAACGAAGGCGCCTACGCGGCGCTCTATCCCGGCAAGCCTTCCGGTGCCGCGCGCGAGGTGGCGATTGCCGGGCGCAAGCTGCCCATGACGATGGACGCGGCCCGGGTCGACGAGACCTTGTTCGCCGTGGGCGTGGTGACCTTGCCCGCCGATGACGCCAAGTTGCGCAAGGCGGCGCTGGATTCCATGCAAAAGGGCTTGCTCGACAACCTCGGGCCGCATCCCGCCGAAGCGGTCAGGACCCGCAAGGTAACCGTGATGTCGGCCGCATCGCCGGCCGTGGCGCTCGAGGGCGTGGAGGTGCAGGTGGCAGCGGTATCGCCGCAGGACCAGTCGCCACGCAGGCTGACGGCGCGGCTGGTAGCGTCGGGCGTGCACGTCTACCAAGCGGTCGTGCTGGAGGCGGGAGAGGCCGCGCGCGACCAGCGCCAGGCGGAACAGATAGACCAGTTCCTGACGGGTTTCCATCCGTTCTGACCTGGGCGCCCCAGGCTTCCAGGCAGATTCAAGACAGTTGATTTTCAAGGAGTAACGCAATGCGTTGGGATGTTTGGCTGGCCTATTTCGCGGCCTGTTGGGTGATTGCTGTGTCGCCGGGTTCCGGCGCGGTGCTGTCGATGAGCCATGGCCTGTCTTACGGCCTGCGCAAGACCACCACCACGATCTTTGGCTTGCAGACCGGGCTGGTCATCATCCTGCTGGTGGCTGGCGGCGGCCTGGGCGCGTTGCTGGTGGCCTCCGAGCATGCCTTTGCCGTGGTCAAGACGATTGGCGCGCTCTACCTGATCTATATCGGCGTGCAGCAATGGCGCGCGCGGGTGGACGGCGGCGCTCTGGACGATGCCGCGCGGGGCACGGAAGCGCCGCGCGTGGCCGCGCTGAGTCCGCGCCGGCGTTTTGCCACGGGCTTGCTGACCAATGTGACCAACCCCAAGGGCATCATCTTCATGGTGGCGGTGTTGCCGCAGTTCATCGATCCGGCCCATGCGTTGGGACCCCAGCTTGCCATCCTGGCCGCGACGATGTGCGGCGTGGACCTGGTGGTGATGCACGGCTACGCGCTGCTGGCCTCGCGCATGCGCGGCTTGTTCCGCAATGCGCGCGCGGTGCGCTGGCAGAACCGGATCTTCGGCAGCGTGCTGGTGGCCGTGGGCGCGGCGTTGTTCTTCGTCAGGCGCCATCCGGCTTGAGGACCCGGGGCCGGCGTCGCGCCGGCCCGATCCATCCATATGTCTATCTATCGCTGGCTTCCCACGAGTGCGTTTGCTTCAATAAGGTAAGACGAAGACGACCCAAGCGGAGGCAAGCAATGCGAAGCTCTTCCCCCCAGCAGGCTTCATTGCAAGCGCGGCCCGCCCACACGGTGCCGCCGGCCGAAGATCCGCTGCCGCCGGGCGTGCCGCCCGACCTCCCTCCGATCGAGGAGCCCCCGCCGCCGTCGGAGCCCCCTGTGGCCGTGCCGCCGCGCCGGGCCTGAATGGCTACGGTGTCCGCAACGCGCGCCGGTACTGGATAGCCTCGCCCACATGGCTCGGCTGCAATGGCTCGGCGCCTGCCAGGTCGGCAATGGTGCGGGCGATCTTCAATACGCGGAAATAGGCGCGCGCCGACCAGGCTAGTTTGGCCATGGTGCCGCGCAGCAATGCCTGCGCCTCGGGCGCGAGCGGGCAGTGCTCGTCGATCTCGCGACCGGACAGGGCGGCATTGGGCTTGCCTTGCCGGGCCTGCTGCACGGCCCGGGCGGCCAGCACGCGCTGGCGCACGTCTGCACTGGGCTCTCCGGGCGGGCCGTCGAGCATTTCCTGATGATCCTGCGCCGGCACTTCCACTTGCAGGTCGATCCGGTCGAGCAAAGGTCCCGACAGCCTGGACTGGTAGCGCAGCACCTGGTCAGGCGTGCATCGGCAAGGACGGGACGGGTGCCCCTGATAGCCGCAAGGACAGGGGTTCATCGCGGCGATGAACTGGAAGCGCGCCGGGAAGTCGGCTTGCCGCATGGCGCGCGAGATGGTGACGCGGCCGGATTCCAGCGGTTCGCGCAGCACTTCCAGCACCTTGCGGTCAAATTCAGGCAACTCATCCAGGAACAACACCCCTTGGTGGGCCAGCGAGATCTCGCCCGGCCGGGGATTGCTGCCGCCGCCCACCAGCGCCGCCGCCGACGCGGTGTGGTGCGGCGAGCGGTAGGGCCGCTCACGCCAGCGGGCGGGATGGAAGCCGGCGGCGGTCAGGCTCTGCACCGCGGCGGATTCCAGCGCTTCGTCCAGCGTCATGGGCGGCAGCAGGCCGGCGAAGCGCTGGGCCAGCATGGACTTGCCGGTGCCGGGCGGACCGACGAGCAGTGCCGAATGCTGGCCCGCCGCCGCGATCTCCATGGCGCGGCGCGCTTGCGCCTGGCCCCGCACGTCACGCATGTCCGGGCCGGCCGGGTCGCCTCCGGCGATCTCCACCAGCGGCTGCGCGCGTGCCAGGCGGTCCGCGGGCAGGGGGCCAAGGTGAGCACAGACTTCCAGCAGGGAGCGCGCCGCATATACCGTGACGCCGTCGATCAGGGCCGCCTCGGGCGCGTTTTCCGCCGCCACCACGAAGCTGCGCGCCGGGCCTTCGCCAGCGGCTTGCCGTGCCGCGTTGTCGCGCCCCAGGCCCATGGCCATGGCCAGTGCCCCGCGCACGGGGCGCAATTCGCCGGACAGCGACAGCTCGCCGGCGAACTCGCTGGCATCCAGGCTATCCAGCGGGACTTGCCCGCTTGCGGCCAGGATGCCAAGCGCGATCGGCAGGTCGAAGCGGCCGGACTCCTTGGGCAGGTCGGCCGGCGCCAGATTCACCGTAGTCGATAAGGTAGTGTTTAGGCGTGTGTGGTGTAGATGATCCTTACTATCCTTAGGGTTTCCAGCGTCGCTTCACCTGCGATATCGTGAATAAAAGTCCACAAACCTTAGTAATCGAGACCAGTGCGAAGGCACATGGTCGCTGTTACAAATCGCATATAGAAGTGCCGACTGAGATACTTTGCCGCGCGCCCTTGAACTGTTGGCTCTGGGAATCTCTGTCCAGACTCGCGCAACTCTCAAAAGTCCACCCTCGACCAAACGCCGATACCCGGCTGATCTTGAAAGTGTCTTATGTGGCGCTGCGCGATAAAGCTTGCGCAGAACTCCTGAAGCTTCAGGCGAGCGCCGTGGGTCGACACGAAGCCCTCCATTTCTTTGCCGAACTGGAGCGTGCCATCGGGCAAGTTGCAACGTGGTCTGATGCGCGAAAAGCGAGGGCTTCAATGCTCTTGAGGAAGGCGCTCCTCGAGGGCCAGGCGCCGAATCAGTTTCGTGAAGATCTGAGTCACTGTGCCGTCACTTTTCGGACCTCATTAACCGGGAAGCCCCGACCGAGGCCTCCGTTGAGTGACTTTCTTTCCGCATCGGCGTCGCCAAATTCCGATGGATTGCCGTTAGATGCCATACCCCATGCAAACATCGGCGACCTTCGGGCGAAAATTCGTGTTCGCTTGGATGCCGATGTGAACTTGCTGCTCCAGTGTGCTTCAACAGAATTGGAAATATGGGGTACCGTCCGGGATAGCCTACGGAAATTGGCGCTAGAGCCGGTCGATTCCAATACAAAGGATCTCGCGTATCGATATTTAAGCGGGGCGCACATACCTCAAGAAGGGCATCGCGGCAGCGGGCTAGAGATAATCGCCAAATGCGACGCAAGGAAATTTGTGGCCGCATGCGCGGCACTGTCTAGCAGCGGCGCACTATTGTCTAGGGTCTCCGCAAACGGCAGTCGGAATCCTCGTATCTGCGAGATGTTGAGTGTCGCAGGCCTATCAGCGGTCGACGCTATACGGGTCTCTCCGAGGCAAATATTTCGCATGCAAGAGCGAGCGCATGTGCACGAACTCTTCGCAGCATTTCTTGTATTACTTCTACACACCGGTTGGAATGCAGATACATTGAGATGTCTGGCAAGCAATAGGATTGAGTGGGGAAATGGGACAGTGACTATTTCCTCCTTTAAGCCGAAGACGGGGCTTGCAGTGCCAGATGTGGTTCTGGACGCTAAGGCGAAGGGAGTTGTCGATGCGCTCCGACTACTGGAGTGGAATAATCGACGGCTTCGCGAGGCAAAAATAATAGATCAGGCAGATTTTAACGGCTGGTATCCTTGGGCGAAAGATAGAATTAGCAGCAGTCCGAAGCTAGCAGATTTTTCAATTGCACTGCGATCTTTTACGCTGAAGTACGGAATCAACCACTTTAGCTTGGATCAGATCCGAACGCACATGCTACTCCGAGCGGCCGTCGCAAGAGGGAGCATCGAGTCCGCAAGGCAGCTTGCCGGCCACGCAAGTATTGCCAGCACCGCGAATTATCTAGATCAGTTCATCGCTCGTATTCTCAATAAATCAATAAATTTAGAGTTTCAGCGCAGATTTGAACTTGAAATAATGAGAAGGAGCCGGAAAACCAAAGACAAAGGTGAGCTTCACCCGGTCGGTGATGGCTCATTTTGCAAGGCGCCTAATTCCCCTCCAGACCCGGCGTGGAAAAGCGACGGTCTGTGCAATGCATTGAACTGCCATCGCGAAAATGGTTGCATAAACAATAAGGTTGTAATAGATAAGCCAAGAATCAGGGAGCTGGTGCACTGGAATGAATACTATAGAAGGAATTGGGGTAGGCTATATTCTGAAAATCCTCAATCCTTCGAGAGATATCACGGGCCGGCTATGCTGTGGAACGTGCAGGTGCTTCGATATCTAGAGTCATCAGTCTTGTGGGGTGAAATTTCTGAGATAGTAGCTGAGGCGAGAAATGCCTTTGGGGGACCAGTGACATGATTCCTAAAGCAAAGAGTATCGTGTCGGAGCTTGGATGTGACTCAACTCTCGACGAAATAAGGGGGCAGATAGTTAATCCAGATCTCACCCTGGATAATGAATGGGTCCTCTCCCTTCGTCGATTAGAAGTCCTCCCTGATGAGGATGCGTTCTTGCGGCTCGATTTTAGGACGGCCTTTCTTCCGCCCAATGGAATTTACCGAAACGGGTGTTCGTTTGTCGATCATCCACGGATAGTGTTTGCAGTGGTACTCGCAGTACAGGAATATCTCAGGAGATCAAAGAATACAAAGTCAAGAAGTCGGCGTGTTTCAAACTTGGTTCACACACTCTGTCTATTTTTTGAATACATATGGCTGCACGATATTTGCGATCTGCAAGAGGTTACACCTGAGGACGTTTCCGGGTTGCCTATCAAATTGAGTCAGGGGTCATGGTTTTCGGCGCTTGATTTGCCACAACGCCTTCTTAGTGCGGATCCTGTTTCCCTTGAGATCGCAGGGAGAAGAATTGTATTTATTCCGGGTGTCGAGTCGAGCGGACTCAAAGTTAGGCGCTTGCTCTTTACTAACCTTCCTACGGTTCTGCGAGAATCAAGAAGGCACCAAGAGGGGCGGTCTAAATTTAGCGAGAGTAATCCTTCTTCCTCCAGTCTACTTATCGAAAGACTAAATTCAATAAATTACTTGGCGGATATTAGTTGTGGAGTTGGATTGGCATTCGTTCCATTTCCAAAGCCTGAAAGGACTGCGCTGAAGTACGGCAGGGAGAGGGGAAGAACAGAAAATATCCGTATTGAGCTGGCGGTGAAGTTGCTCACATGTGCCGTGGAATGGGTTTATCAATATGGTCCGAAAGTTCTAGATCTTCTGGACGAGCTTGTGCGTGAGGTCCAGCGTTGCTCAGGTTTTACGCGAAAATATCAGGGGAGGCGTTTATACACCGCGTTTATCGCCTCGGAACAGCGAGCGAAGATCAGTAAGCAGTTACCCTTCCCCATTGAGGT
This sequence comes from Cupriavidus sp. MPR-AND1C, assembly GCF_058809705.1. Taxonomy (NCBI): domain Bacteria; kingdom Pseudomonadati; phylum Pseudomonadota; class Betaproteobacteria; order Burkholderiales; family Burkholderiaceae; genus Cupriavidus; species Cupriavidus sp. MPR-AND1C. The sequence continues at coordinate 50,518 of NZ_JBXASU010000029.1, forward strand.
CCTCGATTTTGGTCGGCAGGATCAGCGCCAAAAGCACTCTTTGCGCGCTGCAATACTATGCGTTATGTCAGCGTGCTTTGTTTGTATCGCTGCGATGAATGCAAGAAGAAAAGATGAGATAGTTCATCGCAAGTTTGGTATTCGGCAGGGCGATTTGTCCGTTGTAAATGAAGGGCTGAATATATTTGAGGTGAATTTCTATATAGAGAAAACGTACAAGAGTCGGCAGAAGTTCTATGTAAATAAAATCTCGGCGGATGCTATCCGTTTACTTGAGCGAGTGCAGATGGCGTTCGAGAGCATCGAGAACGGTTCCCCCTATATTTATAATAATCCTAATGGGGAAATAGGACGGCCGCTCTTCGGGTATCGGCGTTTCAGTACCATGAAGGGATTTAGTTCGTTGCCAAAGTGGTTTGACTTTCACGCCTACGCGCATGAATCGGATGCATCTTTATTCTTGCAGATGGCGGTGGGACCAGGGCAAGTTTCTTCGGTTCGCCCACATATGTTTAGGCGAATGTATGCACTTATTTTCTATTATAGATATGAAAATGGAGATCTGCAGGCATTGGCACAGCAACTAGGTCATTATGATTTGGTGTCAACACTACTCTACGTAACTGACCCAGCGAGTCGCAGCCAAATGGAGTCCATCGACAAGCTCTATGGAGATCGGAGGGATAATATGCTCAGCGCAATACGACTTACAGAGCAATCGTTGCTTCGTAAAACGATGATTGAGGTTGGAGATGAGAAATTCACAGAGGATGTTTTCGCCGTGCTCGACGGGGGGCGATACGAGGGGGGGTATAAGAGATACATCGAAAAGGTACGTTCCGTCTTGGTCAGAGCTGTGCGATTTTCCTTGTCCTCTGATAATCCAGATGCTGTTGTTAGAATACTCAAGCAGCGCGGCCATTTTCCAAGGCCAATGAAGCATGGCCAATGCATGGTAGGCAATACCCTCTCGCCGAGGTCTGCCCGATGTTTCTCTGAACCCGAAGGGAGACTAATGCAGGAAAATGCACGAGTAGAGATTTGCTCAAGATGCATCTTTCATCTCACTTCTGCAGCCTATCTGAAGAGCATCGAAGAGGATCTCGCAGAAAGGCAGTCCCAACTTTCCGATGTTCCGAGGGAATCATTGAAATTTCGGGAATTGACCTTAGAAATTTCGCACGGAGTAGAAGCCTTAAGACTGCTAAAAGATCGCCTGAGTGCGGGGAAAGGTGAAAGAAATGCAAAATCGTAAGCCGCCCGTCGCATGGCAAAGCGAGCGCCTAGCGAGGGAAAATATAGAGCGGAAGATAGAGGCCATGAAAAAGGTCCTACTTGACCGAAAGACCCTTGTCATTGCAGGAGGTCATACGCCGAAGCTGATTATTCCGACTTCGATTCGGCAGTTCAATCTCTGGAGCGTGGGCGGGTCAGTCATTTTCGGGAGGGACGATGTCCAGGGCATACGGCGCAACTCTCATGAGACGCTTCGCCGCAACCCGGAGTTGCATTTTGCGGTCGCGGAATTGTTGCGGGTGGCAAAGGAGCTGAGCGACGAGAGGTTGGGGGATATTTGCAGCGAAGAAGGAATTTCCGCCAAGCTTAGGAGAGAATTAAGACGTTCCGAAGATCTGCGCGGTATTCTTGAGACCCAGTTAATTATTTCAATACGAAGGATCAATGCTCTAGAGAATGAACTGCAAAGCGTAAGAATAAAGCTGGCGGGAATTAAAAAGCATTTTGCGGCGGCGCTTGAAAAAGATTGTGCTATTGCAAAAACTGTTTCTATAGTCGATTCAGCTCGGTCTGGCAAGTTATGAAGGCGCCTGAAGTCATGCTCGATCAGATGGTTATTTTTTCGTGGCATTCGATTCTTGGCCGTGCGTATTTGGTCGCATATGACGTTCGTGTGAAGGCGCCGGTCATGCCGGCCATAAGGTACGCAATATATCTGTCAGATACGGAGCTATTAAATCCTAAGACCGTCAGAAATGAAGTTACCTTCTTGAGGTCTTTCTTTGAGGCTGTTGGGCCATTTTCGTGTGAGTGGATGATAAATGATGAATTTTTGAGGGGATTCCGCGATGATGAATTGGAGAGGGTGAAGCTAAGGAGGAATTCATTCAAAAATGAAAGGACGGCGAAGCGAACGGTAAATATGAAGATGCGCCGGATCTATATGTTTTTGTTTTGGTGTGAGGCTGAGGGAATCCTGCCGAAGCATAGTATTGGACCGTATAGGTGCGCGGTGACAGCGGCTCGCGATAGTGGGAAAATTGGGCGGTGGGGAGAAAATCAAAATAGATACACAAGCGCCAGTCTTCGATTTCCGCTTCTATATCGTAGAGTTGGGGGTGGAGTGAGGCTGAGCTGTAAATACGCAGCAACGGATGAAGATATCAGAAGGCTATTGAATTACTTTCGAAAAGCTCACACGGAATACGTGTTTTTGAGAAATCTCCTGATAATGAAGATTGCTTGCGAGGTCGGCTGGAGGCGCGAGTCGATTGCATCTTTAACTTGTCAGCAGATTCTGAACTGCGAGGGGGAGGAAGCGGCCGTGGTTGTGCCGACCGCTCAAAAATTTGGCTACCAAAATTCATATAAACTCAGTGGGCCATTGCTCGGGGCGATCCTATCCTTTATATATACAAGTCGGAAAGATTTTGTCGAAAGCATGGGTTGGCGCAACAAAACTGATGCGATTTTTGTTTCGGCAAAGGACGGGAGAGCTTTAACCCCGCAGGCGATGTCGCGAGCCTTTGGCCTAGCCTTTAAGGCTGTCGGCTGCCCCATAGGGGCCGGGCTGCATTCATTCCGGCGGAAATTTGTGCAGGACAAAATAACTGCGGAAACTGAGCTACGACTTAGGCTGGGCATGGATACAAGTGTTGCTTCGATAGCTGCTTCGGTGGCGGTGGAGCTGGGTCATCGGAACCCCGCCTCGCTTTGGAGCTACGTGAGTCACTCACAAGCGCAGATAGTCAGCACTGCATTTCAAGCCGAAAACGCAGCCGACAAGTGACGATAGTTCTTCGTACGTGGTGAATCGGATTAATCCATTCCGTACCCGCACGCGAGCTGACTCGTCGAGCGCTTGGCTGAGGACAAGTACCGTCAAAGTGCTGTGGTGGATCGCTACGGTAGCATCATAGGCCCGCTTCGAGCAGGATGTCCGAAACACGGCAGCCCAGAGCCGATGCGACGCGGGCAAGGTTCAATATCGTAACGTTTCGTTCCCCGCGCTCAATCTTTCCCATATGACTTCGGTCGATCTGCGCCAAGTCGGCAAGCTCCTCCTGTGAGAAAGCCCGACGTTTGCGAAGCCGCCTTACGGCGCTTCCTAACGCCGCTAGTTCCTTTCCTTCGTGGCTTTGTCCTGAGACCCTTTGCATCAGGATATGCTGATGCTACGATCCTCATACGACCACGGTATTTACGACCCATTTGGGAGGAGCAATGCATATCGAACGGGATGCCTTGCATGTATTGCTCCTGTCGGTGGTAATTGCCGAGCCTAATCCACTGTTGCGCGAAGGGGTGTTGCTCAGTTCATCGGACCACGCGCCGCTCACTCCATCCCGCAGATTGGACGCGGAACTGATCAATTTGGCGGACGATCTAGACGCCTCATTTGCGTACATGCATGATCCCCAGCGACGTTTTTTTGAGCGCCAAACAATTGCACTCGAGATTCGCTTGCCGGAGGACGTGATAGAGCAAGTCTCTTACAAACTCGAGAACTTCGCCGCGAGTATTACTTCAACCAGCTCTGTGGCTCTGTCAGTTGGGCAGAGAATCGCACTTGAGGAGACCTACTCGTTCTTAGAGGTGCATCTAAGAAAAAGGGGCTGGCGACTGCCGGATGAGGAAGATACAAACGCCTTGCTGAGCGCACTTCTGTGGCGGTACTCTGCAGGCCAGGCTTGTAGCCTCCTAGTTAGTGCCAGTCGAAAAGTGGCTGATGATCAGGCTCTCGGTCGGGCAGTGAAGGAGGTGGCAGGCCTGACGGTCCTTGAAGGCGCAGTAAGAATGAGTGAGCGCGCAGACGCTGAATGCTGGAGGATTGCCAAATTTCGCAGACCGATAACACAACGCCAGAGTAGGCTGTCGCGACTAATATACGACGAGCTTCTCCTAATCTCCGACCCTCATTTTGCTTGATTCGCCGTCCTCCCTGGTAACGTGAGCGGAAAGTTGTCTGTTTGCACGGCGAGTGTAAGAGGCAGGGATATTTGCAAATGAACATTGCAAAGTGAGAATATTGCCAATTATTTGCTATCTGAGTGGATAGTGGGCAGTGTTACATAAATAACGGCTCTGCCACGGCGAGCGACGCAGGCTCGGCTTGCTGTCCCTCTGCTAACCTTCGGCGAAACTGGGTAGGTTCTCGACTTTTGCCGAGAGGATGCGCAGATACGAAGGTAAACTGAGCGAACCCAAAGGGGTCTACCACGTCAAGAACTGGAAGGCTTACAACGCTGGCCTGATCGCGAGGTGATGTGACGATGTCCAGATCAAGTTGCCATGGACTTGGCGGATCCGGCTGCCGCGAAGCGCCACCGACAGAACATGGCAAAGCGCGACGCCTTAGCCCCATCGATTGCCACTTCGTCGTACTCGAATTCACGGCTTGGCCAGCGCCTCCTCACGCATCCTCACGCGAACGAACCCGACTGAGCTTGCGCTGCTTGTGCTCAGCGTTTTTCCCACAGAGCGCAGTGACTGCTGGATGCGCTTCTTGTGCGCCTTGAAACCCTCATCATTGCCATCGAAGAATTCCCTCGCGCCGCTGCCCCCCTTCCGTACGCGCTCGTCCTGAAAGCGACGAACGTCCAAGACTACCTGAATCGGACTGTAGTTTTGATCCATCATGCTTCCCTATGTTCGGGCTCATCAAGCCATCGCGCGACGGTAGACTTGCTCTTTTCAAACAAACTTCCGAGTTCGATCAGGCTGATCTTTTGTGCCAAGGTCCTGCGGATCCAGCGTGCAAGTTCTGGGTCTTCTCGGCGGAGTATAGCTTTGACCTCCGGCGATAGTCGCCCGCTATTCAGCGCAGCGATTTCTCGTAGTACATCAATCACGGGCGCGGCGTGCTCAGCCATGGCATTGCGCTTTTTGAACAGCGTCGTCACCGAGCGAACTTCCGAGCCCGCGCTCCCCTCCATCAGGGCGGCGATGAGCGACACAACGCCCGACGATGTCTCGACGGGCGCGAGGGTGCGTCGAACGATAGCCTCCCTGGCTTCCTGCGACGGCAGCGGGACTTCAATCTGGACCGCAAAGCGTCGCCAAACTGCGGAATCTAGCAATTGCGGATGGTTGGTGATGCCCAACGTAATGCCGGTTGCCATACGGACATCCATGTTCTGCAGTAACGCGTTGACAACGCGTTTAATTTCGCCGACCTCATTTGGGTCATCGCGCACCTTCGCCAGCGAATCGAGTTCGTCCAACAGCAAGACGCATCGGAAACGGTTGGCGAATGAAAAGACCTGAGCGATGTTGCGTGAGGTTGTGCCGAGAAACGAGGACATCATCGCGTCAACCCGAGCCACCAGGACCGGCACGCCGAATTGCTGTGCCAACCACAATGCCAGCGACGTCTTTCCTGTCCCCGGCGCGCCAGTCAATAGGCAGGACATCGTGGGCTCCTCTCCTACCTTCCTTAGCTCTGCCACATTCCGCCACTCATCCAGAAGCATCTGTATGGCTCGGTCAAGATGTGCCGGGAAGATCGGACGGGCCAACGTGCCCGCATCGGGAAAAACGGCGTCGACGAGTCGCACGCCGGATTCGCGATCCGCGGGCAATACCGTGGTAGGTAGCAGTACCTCACCCGGCAGGACGGGGGCGGCGCGAGATGGCACCAGTCGGCGCGGCGTCATGTCTTGAGCGCGTGCGGCGCTCCTTAGCAGCTGCTTAATCTGCTGGGCTGACTTGCTGTCTCCGCCTTCGGTCAGCGCGGCGGATAGGCGCTCGACCTGGTGGGTCAGCGCATCGCTGGGCGCGATGAGCGCCAGACGACAGATGGCGTGAACAATCGAAAAGTGATCCATGCTTTGCCCGGTAAATTCTCAATACTAATTTTGCGCGAATTGACCCATGATTTCAAGGGAAAGTGCCACGTATGTGCCATTATTACCGGAAACTTGGTATCATGTCCCGAAAATAAATGTAGATTTCCCATTACGCATACCTTAGGGTGACTATTTGATGGGGTAGGTTGTCGCCATACAAATGAGATGTATAAGACACATATTTGCAAATATCAGATGGGAGTTTGACCATGGCTGTCCACTTCCTTAGCAAGGAGCCGCAGACGCTGCTGGCTGCCTTCGAAGAACGGATCGAACAGTCCGCGCCAAAAGGCAAGATTACGACTTGGCAGAAAAGCGACGATGAGCAGTTTTACACGCATCGAGCTCCCGAATGGAGCCGGAAGGCGTGGTTCAAACCAGTTGTCGATGCAGCCGGGGGCAAGTTGTCATTCCTTATCATCAAGCCGAAAAACGCTGCGATCTCGACGGTAACCTACGCGTACTATCACGGGCATCTGATCGAGACGTTTCTTGCGCATTTCGATGGCATGTTTTCGACGTCACGTGCGAGCGCGCTTCCGCAGCCAGGGGAACGGGTCATTAAGTGACCCAGCCCACATTCGCCCAACAAAACAACACGGAAAGTGGCATGACAAAGGCTCTGGTTGCCATTGGCGTTGGCAAGACCGAAGGAAAGTTTCCTCCGCTCAATGGCGCATCACAGGATGCGCGCGAGTTCCATGAATGGGGGGTGAAGCAAGGCTTTGAGGCTCGTCTGCTGGTGGACGACGATGGCCCGGTGACCGTCGCTGATGTCTATAGAGTCATCAACGGCTTTGTAAAAAAAGGGGTCTACTCGCAGGTCGTCGTTTACTTTTCCGGCCACGGCGTACTTAAGGCCCCCGATTGTGAGCTTTGGCTGATGTCGGATGCGCCTGAGAATCCCAATGAAGTCATCAATGTTTGTGGCTCGATCCAGACCGCACGCTCCTCCGGCGTCGAACACATTGTGTTCATCTCCGATGCCTGCCGCTCGCTGCCCTCCGAAATGAAAACAGCGTCGTTGGGTGGCGGCCTTGTCTTCCCGTTTGGAGAATACCGATCGCCGTCGCCAGAAGTGGACATCTTTTACGCAACGATCCCGGGGGATGTGGCGCTCGAAGTTCCACCTGACTTGACGTCTCCGCGAGACCGGGGACTCTTGACGCAGTGCCTGCTTGACGCGTTGGATGGGAGGGTGCCTGATGTGATCCGCTCCCAGCAACATGCAAGCGGAACGACCCGTGTGGTCCCGTGTCGTCCGCTAAAGGCGTGGCTGGCGTCAGCCATCCCGGATGCAGCGTCGAAGATACAGATTCGCTTGCAGCAGTTTCCTGACATCCGGATCGAGTCCGACTCGCCTAGATATCTGTCGATGCTCTCTGAAGCAGCGAGCACGCCTATTCCTGATCCAGAGCCGTGGCCAGTCACCCAAAAAGAAAGCATGCCCGTGCCTGACCGTCAGCAACGCAGGCGCCTGGTTCCGTCTCGTTCATCGTCTCGACCGGTCAGGACGCGTAGCATGGCGCCCGCGCGTTCCTTTGCTGAACTCGAGATTCGCGAATTCGAATCCGGGCAAGCGGCAATCGATTTTGCCGAGAATCGGTCGGGCATTGTCGTGCGTGGAGGCGAAGTCTGCACCGCCGTGTCCGCGTCCGGCCCCATCTCCCCACTGCGTGAGACTTCGTTGTCATGGGGGCTTTTTCCGCCGGTCGATCCGGTCGCACGAGACGTTGTACAGCCAATCGCGTTACGCTTCGCGAGCGGCAACGGCGCTGTACTTGCTCTTATTCCGGGGTATGTCGCTATGGTTGATATGAACGGAGCGGACGTCGCTTCCATACGCTACAGGATGACGCCTGCGACTCGGAGCCAACGGTCATGGAGCGCTCCTGAAGATGAAGTTGAGCGCTTGCGAGCAAAGCTTGTTGCGATGGCTCGCACTGGCCTGCTTTCGGCGACGGATGTGCAAACGATCGACGAGGGCATGCTGACAGAGTTGATTGTCGGCGATCCGATGCTAGCTATCCATGCCTCGTACGCCTATGGGCGCTCTGGTCGTTTTGATCGGGTCGAAGCATTGTCAGAGAAGGTGGCCCGAGACTTGGGATTTGTGCTGTTCGATGTTGCATTGCTTGCGGAGCAGCGCGGCGACAGTCAGCTTCCAATCGCCAGCCCTGGCATACCCGTGCTAACACAGGGCTGGTTCATGATGGGCCGCTTCGAGTTCGACATGCCGGATCCGCTTCGAATGGCCGGGCATTTTCTTTGCAATTCGCTGTGGGCAACGTTTAGCCACGAGGGGATGGCAATCCTCGAGCGGCATCTCTTTAAAGGATAGCGTGTGCGACTGATTTTTATTCATGGGCGGGACCAGCAAGCCAAAGATCCTGAAGCCCTTTGCCGGGCTTGGCGTGAAGCATTGGATGTGGGACTCGAGAAAGGGCGCCTCGCGAGTGTCGCCAAATTCGAGGTCGGTTTTCCTTACTATGGCGACGTCCTGTCGGACATGGTTGCTAAGCTGCGCACGGAAGCGCCGGCAGATCTTCGCACCAAGGGCGACGCAGGACTCGACACAAAGACTAACGCGGTGCAGGGCGAATTGCTGAAGGAGTTGCTTGGCACAGATGGCGCCGCAGCATCATCCAGGAGCGAGGTAGTTACCAAGGGCTGGCAAAACACCGATCTGGCCTTCGCTCTTGCTCGATATGTCGACGACTCCCAATTCGGCGGGCCGCTTTTGAGGCAGTTTACAGAAGACGTCGCCGTCTATCTCACAAACTACGCGGTCGCCCGGGAAGTGGATGCCATCGTAGGGGAGGCCATCGGGACCTCGCCCTGCGTCGTCGTCGCTCATTCTCTCGGCTCAGTCGTGGCGTACCGAGTGTTGCGCGCGATGGGCGCCCAGGCGAATGTCGTCAAGCTGATCACCGTCGGTTCACCGCTCGGCCTCAATACAATTCGCAGGCAGTTGATGCCCCCGGCACTGCAGCGGCCTGCCGGTGTGAAATCTTGGGTAAATGCTTATGACGCACGCGACATTGTATCGCTGCGTCCTCTGGACGAAGCCACTTGGTCGATTGAGCCGCCGATCGTCAATATAGGTGATGTCGACAACCACACAGACAATCGTCATGGGATCGGCGGCTATCTGGACGATATGACTGTCGCCCAGGCAATTCACGAAGGATTGCACGCGGCCTTGGCGTAGCGTACGCGGGGCCCCGTTCGTTGCCTCAGTTCAAGACGGGTTCTCCAGGCGCTCACGAACAAGGCTCGCGCGACTGTCATTGATTTTTCCGACTACACCGCGAGCCGCGACTTCAGTTGCAATCAGTATTGGACTGGCACTGACCAGTTCGTTGCTCCCATGCGTGGCGTCTGGGGCCCTGCAGAGGCACGACCTCAGGCTGTGCGCGTTGCTCGGCTAGGTGCAGCTCATAGTTGACTTGTAGTGCCATCCAAAACCGCGCCGTGCCGGCTCCGGCGCGCTCCAGACGCACCGCCAGGTCGGGACTGATGCGGACCTGACCATGTATCACTCGCCACAGCGACGAGCGCGACATGCCCAGGCGATATGCCGCGTCTGTGACTTTGATGCCAAGCGGCTGCAGCACGTCTTCACGCAGCAGTTCCCCAGGATGAGGATAGTGTTTCATCATGGCATCCTCCTTTTCGCTAGTCGTCGTGTACCAACTCCGCGTTCGCCGCGAAGCGGAACGTCAAGCGGTTAAGTAATCAGTCCTGCGGAACGATTGGCATTGGCGCGATTCCGATTTTGAGGCTTGCTCTCCTTGGCGCTGCGCGGCCTCCAACGGCTGGCCCCGCTGCTTGTGCCTTGGTTGCTCGCGCCCCCAACCGTTCGTTCGTAGCCATATCCGCCTATGCAATACTCGACAAAAGCAATTGCTTGCAACGCTCGCCAAACCTCGCCAACTGCAATGAGCAGGCACAACCAAGGCGCAAACGGTCGGAATATGTCGCGTCGAACTGGTCCAGCCCGACAAGAACAAACTGGCGGGTCAAACATGTGACGCAAGCTTCTTTACATAGTCGTCTACCGTTTCGATGGAAGACAAATCCACCTTCAAGTCGTGTACCTCCGCGCGCTTCTTGGCCAACGCCCCAAGCCCATCCAGTCCTTCGCTTGTAATTGTCCAAACACCTATATCTTCCCCTAGGTGATCAGAGGGCCGCAGGCGTTCGGCTGGAATACGAAGCGTCTGCGCGATCTCGTGCCAAAGCTCTCTCACCATGATCTCGTCTATGCCGCTCGCGGCATAGAAACGCTCGTAAATTGCCTTATCGCTCAAAACCTCTCGACCTTGTAGTGCCGCGGCCGTTGCCCTTACTTTAACTGCTCTAACCCCACAGTCAATACCAACAAGCACCAGACCTGCGGCGACGGAAAACCATTTTTCCACGGTATCTCCATTAGTGTGCACCGGAGTTAAGGCAGCATGAGGCGGTAAAATACCGGTTTCTGGCCAGCACCAAAATAATCAACTTCCTGCTGAATATTAACACCAGTTCCGGGATAAGTTGGATTTCCGACAGGACGCGACTGCTCGGTAAGCCGGTAAATCGGCACGCCCATATACTCCGCCGGACTACCCGGCTGGCACACATAAGTGCCACTGCCGTTGCGTAATCGGAATTAGCTGGACTGGGTGTGTTTTTGCTGGACCCAGAAATTCGGAATTAGCTGGCTTGCTGAGCAGCCGATGCAGGCGAGTGCCGCTCAGAGGTGATGGGCCATTGCACCCCCCGGAAGATCGGGGAAGCCAGCCAGCTGAATACATCTGAACCCACTTTTTCCCTACCTCACACGAGGCGCGCATAGCGAGGAAATCAGATGAGTAACAAGAACACTCCCACGAACGCATTTACCGCTACGCACCGGCCAACACCTGGCAACACGTGCGGCAAATCGTCCAAGACAAAATCCCTGGCGGCCTTGAAGAGGGTGATGGGGTGCGACGAAGAAGACCTGTACGAGTATAGCAACCTGCGCGATGAACGCAGAATGTGCCAGCAAATTCAGAGCAGTGTTGTTAGCAATTGGTTCAGTTCCTGCTGGGCCATTCAGTGCAGGTGTAGCGCTCAGTTGGGACATAGGGATAGGTACTGACAGTATTATTATCCTAGTGATGACATAGCAGGCATACCTTTCAGCAGGGGGATATATGCAAGTGCGGGCCGCTCTGGGGCGGTTGAATTAAGTCAGTAGTGCAAGGCACGAGAGTAAGTCCCGGAAGAGGACTCCGCGGGAGAGGAAAGGCATAGCCAGCCGACGAGGGAGGGCAAGGCGGGACCACCCTGCGTAGCGTGCGGACCCAATACTCCGACCGCTCAAGATTTTGGAGTAAGTGCTGTTTTATCAACATTGACCTGCCGGCCATACTGCAGCGCACCATTTTTCGGTGGAAAACATGGATTCGACCGTCTTTACCCTGTCTACTTCTTGGGTTGACAACCTTTAATGCGCCGGCTGGGAAACTCGAGCTGGCTGTTGAGGATCGCCGCGCGCACCCGCTCGCGGCTCTCGCGCACTTCGGTATCGGCCAACCCGACGATATTGAAGGCGGGCAGGCCGTTGGCCAGGTGCACCTCGACCGACACCAGCGGTGCCTCGAGTCCGGTCAGCGCCCGGCTACGCAGGAGGGCGAGGCTCATCTCACTCCGAAAAGCATCAAGGAAGTGTTAACGAAAATGGCCGCCGGAATACGGCGGCCATTCTGGCGGTCAGGGGCTGCGCCCGGGGTCATCGAACCCCTGGGGCAAACACGGGACGCGGCAAGGGTTTCAGCCCGAAACAGGCGTGTCGGAGCCGCCTGCCGAGCGGCTTTCCAGCGCCTGCACGCGGGCTTCCAGTTCTTCCAGGCGCGCGCGGGTGCGCGCCAGCACCTGCGACTGGACGTCGAATTCCTCGCGGGTGACCAGGTCGAGCTTGGAAAACCCCTGCGTCATCATGCTGCGGACGTTTTTTTCGATGTCCTTGGCCGGCGAATTGCGCAGGGCTTCGCTGATCTTGGCCTGGAAATCGTTGAAGAGATCGGTGGGTTTCATACGGCTTCTCCTTTTGCACTGTCTTGGTGCGGATAACTGGGTGGGCGGGATTCGGCATGCTGCATCACGGTGCACCGGAACAGGTTGCGGGCAAACGCGGTGCGTGCACGGCACTTGCCGCCGGCATGGGCCGATTATCACGCTTCAAGCGTCCCCGGGAAAGCGCCAGCGCGGGCTGGTAACACCTTTTAACGTCAGTAAGTTCGCTGGGAGACAGTCGGCAACGTCAATTTTGATGTCTTTTTGCGCACAAAATGACGTTCTCATGCCACGGTTCCATCCTGGCACGGCAGTTGCAGTAATGGAGACAGGAGCCTCGTTTAACAAACTACTTTCAAACACACGAGTACCGAGCCAGAGGAAAAGGAGAACAAACCCATGAAGAAGTTGGCCCTTGCAGTCAGCGCCAGTGCAGTTGTGCTTTGCGGGCTCGCCCCCGCCGCCTTCGCCCAGAGCAGTGCGCAGGAGGGCGGTGCGCCCACCGACGCCACTGCCGCCGCCGAGGCTTCGCCGCACACCTTCACCGCCAACGTGACCCTGGCCAGTGAGTATCGCTATCGCGGCTTGATGCAGACCAACCGCCGCCCGGCCATCCAGGGCGGGTTCGACTACTCGCATTCGAGCGGCTTCTACGTGGGTAACTGGAACTCGAGCATTAGCTGGCTCGGCGACAGCAATCCGAAAGTCTCGGCACCGATCGAGATGGACTTCTATGGCGGCTTCAAGAACACGGTGACGCTGGCCGGCCTGGAGTGGAACTATGACGCAGGCGTGCTGCAGTACTACTACCCGGGCGATTACCCGAACGGCTTCACCCGCCCGTACACCACGGAGCTGTATGTCGGCGCCGGCGCTGGCCCGGTGTTCTTCAAGTACTCGCAGGCGCTGACCAACCTGTTCGGCTTCGCTGACAGCAAGTACAGCTACTACGCCGACCTGTCGGCCAATGTGCCGCTGAACTTCTGGGACCTGACGCTCAATGCCCACGTCGGCTACCAGAACGTGAAGCACGTCAACAGCGCCTCCTACACCGACTGGAAGCTCGGGCTGACCAAGGACCTGGGCAAGGGCTTCGCGCTGGCGATCGCTTATATCGACACCAATGCGCACAAATCGGCCTATACCAATGTACCGGGCCGCTACGTCGGCAAGGCTACCGCCTGGGCTTCGATCACCAAGACTTTCTAAACACACATCAGGTCGAGCGGGCGCCGGACGCGAGGCCGGGCCGTCCCGCTCAGAGGAGAAATCGGATGAAACTGATCATCGCCGTCATCAAGCCGTTCAAGCTCGACGAGGTGCGCGAAGCGCTCTCGGACGTGGGCGTGTCCGGCATCACCGTGACTGAAGTCAAGGGCTTCGGCCGCCAGAAGGGCCATACCGAGTTGTACCGGGGCGCGGAATACATCGTGGATTTCCTGCCCAAGGTGAAGATCGAAGTGGCCGTCCCGGACGACGTGGTCGACCGGGCCATCGAGGCGATCGAGAAATCGGCGCGCACCGGCAAGATTGGCGACGGCAAGATTTTTGTCGCACCGATCGAGCAGGTCATCCGCATCCGCACGGGCGAGACCGGCGGCGACGCGCTGTGACGCACAGCCCAACGACAAGAGGTTAATCACAATGAAATCCTGGTTCAAGCGCATCCTGACAACCGGCGCCATGGCGCTGGCCTTGGGCACGGCCGGCATCGGCCTGTCCACCCATGCCGTGGCGCAGGACAAGCCCGCGGCCGAAGCCTCCGCGCCGGCCGCTGCCGCCGCCGCCGCACCTGCAACTGCCTCCGCTCCCGCGGCAGCGGCAGCTGCGCCTGCAGAGGCTGCCGCCCCTGCCGCAGCGCCCGCGCCGGTGCCCAACAAGGGTGATACCGCCTGGCTGCTGGTCTCCACGGCCTTCGTGATCCTGATGACGCTGCCAGGCCTGGCGCTGTTCTACGGCGGCCTGGTCCGCTCGAAGAACATGTTGTCGGTGCTGATGCAGTGCCTGGTGATCTTCTCGCTGGTGTCGCTGCTGTGGGCCATCTACGGCTACAGCTTCGCCTTCACCGAGGGTAACGCCTTCTTTGGCGGCACCGACCGGCTCTTCATGAAGGGGCTCAACGTCGATGCCGTGGCTGCCACCTTCTCCAAGGGCGTGGTGGTGCCGGAACTGGCTTACTTCGCCTTCCAGTGCGCCTTCGCAGCCATTACCTGCGGGCTGATCATCGGCGCTTTCGCCGAACGCGCCAAGTTCTCGGCGGTGCTGGTCTTCGTGGTGCTGTGGTTCACCTTCTCGTACATCCCGATGGCCCACATGGTCTGGTTCTGGCCTGGTCCTGACCTGTACACCGACGCGGCTGCCGGCGCGGCTGCCACTGCCAAGAGCGGCTGGCTGTTCCAGAAGGGCGCGCTCGACTTCGCTGGCGGCACGGTGGTGCACATCAACGCAGCCGTAGCCGGCCTGGTGGGTGCCTTCATGTTCGGCAAGCGAATCGGCTTTGGCCGTGAGGCCCTGCGTCCGCACAGCCTGACCTTCACCATGGTGGGCGCCTCGCTGCTGTGGTTCGGCTGGTTCGGCTTCAACGCCGGCTCGGCGCTGGAAGCCAACGGCTCGGCCGCACTGGCCTTCGTCAACACCCTGCTGGCAACCTGTGCCGCGGTGCTGTCCTGGACCTTCGGCGAATGGATCAGCAAGGGCAAGCCCTCGATGCTGGGCGGCGCTTCGGGCGCAGTCGCTGGCCTGGTTGCCATTACCCCGGCGGCCGGCTTCGTCGGCCCGATGGGTTCGATCGTGATCGGCATCGCCGCTGGCCTGCTGTGCCTGTGGGGCGTAACCGGCCTGAAGAAGCTGCTGGGCATGGACGACTCGCTCGACGTCTTCGGCGTGCACGGCGTGGGCGGCATCCTGGGTGCGCTGCTGACCGGCGTGTTCGCCGCGCCGAGCCTGGGCGGCACGGGTATCTATGACTACGTGGCCAACAAGGTCTCGGACGATTATTCGATCGTGGGCCAGGTGTGGATCCAGTTCGAAGGCGTGCTCACTACCATCGTGTGGTCGAGCGTGGTGGCCTTCGTCGCCTTCAAGCTGGTGGATATGCTGATCGGCCTGCGGGTGCCGGAAGAAGAAGAACGCGAGGGCCTGGACATCACCTCGCACGGCGAGACCGCGTATGAAGCCTGATCGTCAAGGTGTTGTGCTGGAGAGCTGATTGGGAATCTTCTCTCAGGAGTTTCGCCCGGCCTTGTGCCGGGCTTTTTTCATTTCAGGCGTCCGCCGCTGGCGACCGGGCCAGGCGGAAAGCGGATGCGGCGGTTTTTTCGCAAAGTGCTTAAATCCGATCTTAAAAAGCTTCAATTGTTTTTGAGGGGGGACGCACATACAGTGCCAGTGAGGCAGTTTCCTCCACCTGCAGAACGCTCCCCGTATCTGTCAGGCCATTTGAAAGCGCGGCTCCGGCCGCGCTTTTTTTTCCTCCCGGCCTTGCTGGCAGGCCGCCCGGAAGTGCTTCGGATTCCTCTTAGGGCCCCCCTTTTATTCCGGGCCCCCATCCCCATATCCGTATCCCTTATCCCTTATGCCGGCGCTCGCATATGCTTAATCAGGCGGCGCCAGCAGCCAATTGGCCGTTCCTCTACAATCTGGGCGAACGATAAAGACGATCAATAGGATGTTTATGGTCCCGCATCTCATCACCGCGCTGAACGGTCCGCTGCTCGAGCTGGAAAAAAAGATCCTGGATGCGACGCCGTCCATCGAGCGCTGGTTCAGGCTGGAATGGCAGGAACATACGCCTCCGTTCTACTGTTCGGTCGACCTGCGCAACGCCGGCTTCAAGCTGGCCCCGGTCGATACCAACCTGTTCCCGGGCGGGTTCAACAACCTGGCGCCTGAAATGCTGCCGCTGGCAGTCCAGGCGGCGATGGCGGCGATCGAGAAGATCTGCCCCGACGCCAAGAACCTGCTGCTGATCCCCGAGCGCCACACCCGCAACATGTTCTACCTGCAGAACGTGGCGCGGCTGTCGCTGATCATGCGCCAGGCCGGCCTCAACGTGCGCCTGGGCTCGCTGTCCGAAGACATCACCGAACCCACGCCAATCGAGCTTCCCGATGGCCAGACGCTGGTGGTGGAGCCGCTGGCGCGCCTTGGCGCGCGTGGCCGCCGCCTGGGCCTGAAGGACTTCGATCCCTGCTCGATCCTGCTCAACAACGATCTCTCCGCCGGCATTCCCCCGATCCTGGAGAACATCAACGAGCAATACCTGCTGCCGCCGCTGCACGCGGGCTGGTCCACGCGCCGCAAGTCGAGCCATTTCTCGGCCTACGACGAAGTCGCCAAGAAGTTCGCCAAGCTGATCGACGTTGATCCGTGGATGGTCAACCCGTACTTCGCCAAGTGCGGGGGCATCGATTTCCATGAGCGCATTGGCGAGGAGGCGCTGGCCGACTCGGTCGAAGCCGTGCTCAAGAAGATCGCCAAGAAATACCGCGAGTACGGCATCAAGGAAACGCCGTATGTCGTGGTCAAGGCCGATGCCGGCACCTATGGCATGGGCATCATGACCATCAAGGATCCGTCCGAGATCAAGGGGCTGAACCGCAAGGAACGCAACAAGATGAGCGTCGTCAAGGAGGGCCTTGAGGTCAACGACGTCATCATCCAGGAAGGCGTGCACACCTTCGAGAAGGTCAACGAGGCGGTGGCCGAGCCGGTGGTGTACATGATCGACCGCTATGTGGTCGGTGGCTTCTACCGCGTCCATACCGGGCGCGGCAACGACGAGAACCTGAATGCGCCGGGCGCGCATTTCGTGCCGCTGGCGTTCGCGCCCAACGGCATTCCGGACAGCCATGCCAAACCGGGCGCGGCCGTGCCTAACCGCTTCTATATGTATGGTGTGGTGGCGCGGCTGGCTTTGCTGGCGGCGTCGCTGGAACTCGAGAAGACCGACCCCAATCCGATTCTCTGAGACAAACGCTGCGACCGGGACGAGCCAACATGCGCATTCTGTTTATTACCGACCCGCTGGACACCTTCAAGACCTACAAGGACTCGACCTACGCCATGATGGTGGAGGCGGTCGAGCGCGGCCATGAGCTCTTTGCCTGCCTGCAGTCGCAACTGTCGCTGTCGGCCCATCAGGTCGAGGCGGTGGTGCGCCCGCTGCAACTAACGGGCGACGCCCATGACTGGTACCGCGCGGGCGAGCCCGGCCTGCAGCCGCTGACCGGCTTCGATGCGGTCGTGATGCGCAAGGATCCACCCTTCGACATGGAGTACGTGACCAGCACCTGGTTGCTGGAGCTGGCCGAGTCGCAGGGCGCCAATGTGTTCAACAAGCCGCAGGCGATCCGCGACCATTCCGAAAAGCTGGCGATTGCCCGCTATCCCGAATACATCACGCCGACCCTGGTCACCCGTGACGCGGATCGTATTCGCGCGTTCCACGCGGAGCATCGTGATGTGATTTTAAAGCCGCTTGATGGCATGGGCGGGATGGGGATCTTCCGGGTCGGTGCGGAAGGCCTGAATCTTGGCGCCATCATCGAGACGCTGGGGGAGAACGGTGCGCGCACCCTGATGGTGCAACGTTATATTCCTGAGATCAAGGACGGCGACAAGCGCATCCTGCTGATCGGCGGCGTGCCCGTGCCGTACTCGCTGGCGCGTATTCCCAAGGATGGCGAAGTGCGCGGCAACCTGGCGGCGGGCGGGACCGGCCGTGCCCAGGAACTCTCGGCGCGCGATCGCGAGATCGCCGAGGCGCTGGCCCCGGGCCTGTGGGAACAAGGCCTGCTGCTGGTTGGGCTGGATGTGATCGGCGACTACCTGACCGAGGTCAATGTGACCAGCCCGACGTGCTTCCAGGAAATCACGCAGCAGACCGGGTTCCAGGTGGCTGCCATGTTCATCGACGCCCTCGAGCACGCGGTACAGGCGCGTTCGCGCTGAATCACGGGCGGGCTGCCTGCTACAATCGCGTCAATCCAACGGATTCACCACCATGGCAGGCATCCTGATCATCGCGCACGCCCCGCTGGCTTCGGCATTGCGCGAGTGCGCCGCCCACGTCTACTGCGGCCAGCCCCAACGGCTCGAGGCGCTCGACGTCATGCCGGACGCTGAGCCCGCCGCCGTGCTGGCCGAGGCCCGGCGCCGCCTGGCCGAAGTCTGCGAAGACAACGGCGCACTGGTGTTGACCGATATCTTCGGCGCCACGCCGGCCAACATTGCGGCCCGCCTCGCCGAGCCAGGCCGCGTCAAGGTGCTTGCCGGCGTCAACCTTCCCATGCTGGTGCGCGCCATCTGCTACCGTGCCGAGAAACTCGACCAGCTCGCCCTCAAGGCGCTGGCAGGGGGCTCGCAGGGTGTGCTGCAGGTAGGCTCCACCACCGTCCAGAACCAAATCGCAAATCATCCCGACAAATATGCTGCAGAGGGACACCAACATAATCAATAAGCTTGGGCTGCATGCCCGTGCTTCCGCCAAGCTGACGCAACTGGCGGGCAACTTCGTCAGTCAGGTCAAGATGTCGCGCAATGGTCGCCAGGTCGACGCCAAAAGCATCATGGGCGTGATGATGCTGGCCGCCGGCATCGGCTCCACCGTGACCATCGAGACCGACGGGCCCGATGAGCAGGAGGCCATGGACGCCTTGCTGGCGCTCATCGCCAATCGCTTCGGCGAAGGGGAGTAGGAGGCCGGGTACGGCATGAAAGGCGGCAGTACCGAGCGTGGCGGCAGGCCTGGCCGGGGCCGCTTCGCCGCATCCTGAAGCCGTTTCCAAGGTGGCTGGCCCTTGCCAGATTTTTTAAACGTTCCTGACGGAGCGGTACATGCCATTTGCCCTGCACGGCATCCCGGTTTCGCGCGGCGTGGCCATCGGGCGCGCGCATTTGCTGGCGCCTGCCGCGCTTGATGTCTCCCATTACCTGGTCGACGAAGACCGGCTTGATGCCGAGGTCGAGCGCCTGCGTTCGGCGCGCGCGGCGGTGCGGGCCGAGCTGGTTACGCTCAAGCGGGATCTGCCGCGCGAGGCGCCGGAAGAACTGGGCGCCTTCCTCGACGTGCATGCCATGATCCTCGATGACGAGGCGCTGGCGCGCGAGCCCGAGGCGCTGATCCGCAACCGGCGCTACAACGCCGAATGGGCGCTGACCACGCGGCTCGAAGAGCTGATGCGCCAGTTCGACGAAATCGAGGACGAATACCTGCGCGAACGCAAGGCGGACATCCGTCAGGTGGTCGAGCGCATCCTCAAGGTGCTGGCCGGCGCGGCCGTACTGGCCCCGGCCCCGGTGCCGCCTTCCTCCCTGGCTCCTGACGGCGAGCCCGCGCCCGGCGTGATCGTGGTCGCCCACGACATCTCGCCGGCCGACATGCTGCAGTTCCGCCACACCGTGTTCCACGGTTTCGTGACCGACCTTGGCGGACGCACTTCCCATACCGCCATCGTGGCGCGCAGCCTCGACATCCCCGCCGCCGTGGGCGTGCAGAGCGCCAGCGAGCTGATCCGCCAGGACGATTGGGTCATCATCGACGGCGATGCGGGCCTGGTCATCGTGGATCCGTCCGCGATCATTCTCGAGGAGTACCGCCACCGGCAGAGCGAGCGCGCGCTGGAAAAGAAGCGCCTGCAGCGCCTGCGCCATACGCCCGCGGTGACGCTGGACGGGCTCGAGATCGACCTGCTGGCCAACATCGAGATGGCGGAGGATGCCACCGCGGCGCTGACCGCGGGTGCGGTTGGCGTGGGCCTGTTCCGCTCCGAATTCCTATTCATGAACCGGCGTGGCGAGCTGCCCGACGAGGAGGAGCAATTCGAGGCGTACCGCGGCGCGGTGGACGCCATGCACGGGCTGCCCGTCACGATCCGCACCATCGACATCGGTGCCGACAAGCCACTGGATGGCCGCGACGGCCGGGATGGCCGCGGCGACGATTTCGAGACGGCCCTCAATCCGGCGCTGGGCTTGCGCGCGATCCGCTGGTCACTGTCCGAGCCGGCCATGTTCCTGACCCAGTTGCGCGCGCTGCTGCGTGCCTCGGCCTTTGGCCCGGTGCGGCTCCTGATCCCGATGCTGGCGCATGCCCGCGAGATCGACCAGACCCTGGACCTGATCGCGCAGGCCAAGCGCCAGCTCGACGCGCGCGGCCAGGCGTTCGACCCCAACATCAAGGTCGGGGCAATGATCGAGATCCCGGCCGCCGTGCTGATGCTGCCGCTGTTCCTGCGGCGCATGGATTTTCTCTCCATCGGCACCAACGACCTGATCCAGTACACGCTGGCCATCGACCGTGCCGACAATGCCGTGGCGCATCTCTACGACCCGCTGCACCCGGCGGTGCTGCAACTGATCGCCCGCACCATCCGCGAGGCTAACCGCGCCGGCGTGCCGGTGGCGGTGTGTGGCGAGATGGCTGGGGATCCCGCCATGACGCGCCTGCTGCTGGGCATGGGGCTGCGCGAGTTCTCGATGCATCCCTCGCAATTGCTGCGGGTCAAGCAGGAAGTCCTGCATGCCGATTGCGAGCGGCTGGAGCGGCTGGTTGAGCAGGTGCTGAGTGCTTACGAGCCGGAGGAGCTCGCTTGCGCGTTGAAACTGCTTTGACAACCCTGATTTCGTTAAGGTCTTTACGAAAATCCAACGCCGTGTAGATAGGGTTCGGATCACTTTTCTGCCGGTTGTGACGTTCCCTGTCTCTGCAATCTCCGGGCTAAGTGCCGCGTTCTTGGCATGTACCCTTTGTGGTTTAATGGGAATTGTTATCATTTTCGATCTCTGATATTCTGACGTACATCGCGGGTGACATGCCGGTGTCACCCCTCTCCCAAGGAGGGATTTGTGTACGTTTGCATCTGCAATCAGGTTACCGACCGAGAAATTCACGGTGCTGCGCATCTAGGCGTGTCCACGCTCGACGAGCTGGCCGAAACGCTAGGTGTTGGCACCTGCTGTGGCCGCTGCCGCGAATGCGCCCAACAGGTGCTTTGCGAAGGCGTCGCGGCGGTACGCAACGTCAAGGTTTCCACCATCCAGGTCGTGCCCATTTCTTCCTGTTCGTCGTCAGGCCCACGTGCCATAATGGACACTCGGGACCCGGCAGTCGCGAACGACCAGCGCACTGAGCTGGTTGCTTAAACTCGCCCGCACCTTTCAGGTTACGGCGCATGTTCGCTTGTTTTGACTGCCTGCGGCGCGCCTTGCGCCGCTTCGCGTTTTTGCGGGGGCCCGTTGCAACAAGGAGCCTCCAATGAAAGGTGACAAGAAGGTCATCCAGCATCTGAACGCGCAGCTGAAGAACGAGCTGACCGCGATCAACCAATACTTCCTGCACGCTCGCATGTACCGCCACTGGGGCCTGAAGAAGCTCGGCGATATCGAGTACAAGGAATCCATTGGCGAGATGAAGCATGCCGATCGCCTGATCGATCGCATCCTGATGCTTGACGGCCTGCCCAATCTGCAGGATCTCAACAAGTTGCTGCTGGGCGAAGACACCCCGGAAATGCTCAAGTGCGACCTGAAGCTCGAGCAAGGCGCGCATGCCACCGTCAAGGAAGGCATTACGTATTGCGAATCGGTGGGCGACTACGTCAGCCGCGAGATCCTGGTCGAGATCCTGACCGATACCGAAGAGCACATCGAGTTCCTCGAGACGCAGCTCGACCTGATCGACAAGGTCGGCCTGCCGAACTATCTGCAGTCGCAGATGGAGCCGGGCGAGCAATAAGCCGCCCAGCAGCCGGCCGCGAGTTCGCAAGAACCCAGTGGCCGCGACCGCGCGGCGCCACTCGGTGCTGACGGTTCCGCCCGCATCCAGGCGGTAACCCTTATCATTCAGATTCCCATTCTTCTCCCCTTCGGCCTCGCCGCCCTTGCCAGGGCCGGTGTTCGCGCTCAACTTGAGCGCGATCCGCCTATGCTGCGGAGAGGGGAGCCGAATCGGCATCGCACAACGCAACACACCACACCAAACCAAACCAAACGACAGGAGCCAGCATCATGGCAGACCCGATCCGCCTGACGCAGTACAGCCATGGTGCCGGCTGCGGATGCAAGATTTCGCCGCAGGTGCTCGACGTGATCCTTGCCGGCAGCGGCAACCAGCATCTCGATCCGCGCCTGTGGGTCGGCAATGCCTCGCGCGACGATGCGGCGGTCTATGCGCTGGATGGGCTGGAGGAGGGCCGCGGCGTGGTCTCCACCACCGATTTCTTCATGCCGATCGTCGATGACCCGTTCGACTTCGGACGCATCGCTGCCACCAACGCCATCAGCGACATCTATGCGATGGGGGGCGATCCGCTGCTGGCCATCGCCATCCTCGGCTGGCCGGTCAAGCTGCTGCCGCCCGAGGTGGCGCGCGAAGTGGTGGCCGGTGGGCGCCGTGCCTGCGAGGAAGCGGGCATCCCGCTTGCCGGCGGGCATTCCATTGATGCACCCGAACCCATCTTCGGGCTTGCGGTGACTGGCGTGGTCGACCGCGCGCACCTGAAGCGCAACGACACGGCGACTGCCGGCTGCCGTCTGTACCTGACCAAGCCGCTGGGCATCGGCGTGCTGACCACCGCCGAGAAGCAGGGCAAGCTGCGCACCGAGGATATCCACCTGGCGCGCGACTGGATGTGCGTGCTCAATCGTCCCGGCAGCCGCTTCGGCAAGCTGGCCGGCGTGCGGGCCATGACGGATGTGACCGGCTTTGGGCTGCTCGGGCACCTTGTCGAGATGGCAGACGGCAGCCGACTCACAGCGCGTCTTGACCACGCCGCCGTGCCGTTGCTGCCGGAAGTGCTGCGCTACGTCGAGGCCGGCTGCGTGCCTGGCGGCACCCAGCGCAACTTCGATAGCTACGGCGCGCGGATCGGCGCCGGAATCAACAACCGGGGCGGCGCGTTGAGCGAGGTGCAGCGCGCCTTGCTGTGCGATCCGCAGACCAGCGGAGGCTTGCTGGTGGCGGTCGAGCCTGCCGGCGAGGCCGGTTTCCATGCCGCCTGCGCGGAGTTTGGCCTGGCACTGGCGCCGGTCGGCGAATTCGTCGAGCAGGGCCGGTACGCCGTCGAGGTGATCTGATGCGCGAGGATACGGCCGACTTTCGCCAGCTCTTTCTTTCCGGCGCGCCGCTGCTCGATGCGCGCGCGCCGGTGGAGTTCGCGCGCGGCGCGTTTCCAGGCGCGGTCAACCTGCCGCTGATGGACGATGCCGAGCGGCACCAGGTTGGCTTGTGCTATGAGGAGCAAGGGCCGCAGGCCGCGCTCGCGCTAGGCCACCAGTTGGTGAACGGCGAGATCCGCGCGACGCGAACCGCGGGCTGGGCGGCGTTTGCGCGGGCGCATCCCGACGGCTACCTGTATTGCTTCCGTGGCGGCCTGCGCTCGCAGATCGTGCAGCAATGGCTGCGCGAGGATGCCGGCATCGCTTATCCGCGTGTGACGGGCGGCTACAAGGCGATGCGTAGCTTCCTGATCGAGACCCTGGATGCGGCCGCCGCCGAATGCAGCCTGCTGGTGCTGGGCGGCATGACCGGGAGCGGCAAGACCGAGCTGATTGCCGACCTGGTCACGGGTCAGGGCGGCAGCCGGGACGCCGCCATCGACCTGGAGGGCCAGGCTCGCCACCGCGGGTCCAGCTTCGGCCGGCGCACGGTGGCGCAGCCCACGCAGATCGATTTCGAGAATGGCCTGGCGATTTCGCTGCTGCGCCATCGCGCGGCCGGGTTGCCGGCGCTGGTAGTCGAGGACGAGGGGCGCTTCATCGGCGCGCGCAACCTGCCGCAGGCCTTCTACCAGGCGATTCAGGTGGCACCGCTGGTCTGGCTGGAGGAATCCTTCGAGGCGCGCGTGCACCGCGTGCTGGGAGACTACGTGCTTGGCTTGTCGGCGGAATTCATGGCGGCACTGGGTGAGCAGGCGGGTTTCGCCGCTTACGCGGCGCGCCTGCGCGATGCCATGGCGGCCATCGCCAAGCGGCTCGGCGGCACGCGCTACGAGCGGCTCTCGGATTTGCTGGACCAAGCGCTGGCGCGCCAGGAGGAAACGGGCGAGACCGACCTGCATCTGGGCTGGATCGCCTTGCTGCTGCAGCAATACTACGACCCGATGTACGCCTACCAGCGCGAACAGCGCGAGGCCAGGATCGTGTTCCGCGGCGAGCGCGCCGCGGTGCTGGCTTTCCTGCGTGAGCGCACCCGCGCCTGAACGCGCGCAGCCCGCCTAGGGGGCGGCTTGCGCGTGCGCGCCACCGCAGACTTCGCAATCGGCCACGCGCGCGAGGCGCATCGTGGTCCATTCCATGCCAAGCGCATCGACCATCAACAGGCGGCCGGCCAGCGTGGTGCCGACGCCCATCAGCAGCTTGAGGGCCTCGGCCGCCTGCACCGTGCCCACCATTCCCACCAGCGGCGCGAACACGCCCATGGTGGCGCAAGCCACTTCCTGCGCCGGCTGCGAGGGCGGGAACAGGCAGGCATAGCAGGGCGCGCCTGGCTGGCGGTGGTCGAACACGCTGATCTGCCCGTCGAAGCGCAGGGCCGCGCCGGACACCAGAGGCACGCTGTGCTGCACGCAGGCGCGGTTGACGGCCTGGCGCGTGTCGAAGTTGTCGCAGCAATCGAGCACGACGTCGGCATCGGCCACCAGGTGCACCAGCTCCGCGGCGCCCACGCGTGCCTGCACCAGGCGCACGTCGATGCCCGGGTTGATGCGCAGCATGCCCTCCCGCGCCGACTCCACCTTGGGGCGTCCGACATTGGCGGTGGTGTGGATCACCTGGCGCTGCAGGTTGGTCAGGTCGACCACGTCGTCATCGACCACGGTGATGGTGCCCACGCCGGCCGAGGCCAGGTAGGGCAGGGCGGCGGCGCCCAGGCCGCCCGCGCCGATCACCAGCGCGTGGCTGGCGAGCAACCGGCTCTGGCCCTCGATGCCGAGTTCGTCGAGCAGGATATGCCGCGAATAGCGCAGCAGTTGATCGTCGTTCATGCGTCGTTCATGGCGAGCAATGCAAAAGCGGCCCCGCAGGGCCGCTGTTACGCATCAGGATTTCAGGGAGCCTTGCCGGTCGGCGTGCCCAGCGGCGTTCCAATCGGGGCGCTGGCCGGCGGCGCGGCGGCCGGTGCCTTGGTGGCCGGCTTGGCCGGGGTAGCCGGCTTGGCCGCCGCGGGCTTGGACGGCTTGTCCGACGTGGCCACGGCTTCGAGCTTGGACTTGGAGCGCTTGACCGGCTGGCCTTCGAGCTGGGCGATGGCTTGCTGCAGCATGAAGTCCTCGGCCGAGCCGAACTCGATCGGCTTCTTCTTGCGTTCCTTGTCGCGCTCTTCCGGCGTCTTCTTGGCGTTTTCTTCCTCAAGACGGCGCAGTTCCTCGACGCGGCGCTGCTCGCGCTCGTTCATCTCGGGCTCTTCCGATTCCTGCTTGTTGTGCAGGTGGCGCTCGGTGTCGATCTCGCGGGTGATCAGCGCGTCGTCGGGATCGCCTTCCGGGTTCTGGTCGACCGGGATGTCCGGGCGGATGCCCTTGGCCTGGATCGACTTGCCCGTCGGCGTGTAGTAGTACGCGATGGTCAGCTTGATGCCGGTGTCGTTGGTGAGCGGGCGCACGGTCTGCACGGAGCCCTTGCCGAACGTGGTCTTGCCCATGATCAGCGCGCGCTTGTGGTCTTGCAGCGCGCCGGCAACGATTTCGGAGGCCGACGCCGAGTAGGCGTTGGTCAACACCACCATCGGGATCTTTTTATACAGCGCCGGCAGGTCCTTGAGCGGATCGTCCTCGAGCGAGGACAGCCGGTAGTTGTTGAACGTGGTCTTGTAGACGCGCTTGGCATCCGGCACCTGGCCGTTGGTCGAGACCACGGTCACGTCGTCGGGCAAGAAGGCTGCCGCCACGCCGACCGCGCCCTGCAGCACGCCGCCGCCGTTGTTGCGCAGGTCCAGGATCACGCCCTTCAGGTTGGGGTTCTTCTGGGCCAGTTCGTCCAGTTTCTTGCCCAGGTCGGCCACCGTGCGTTCCTGGAAGCTGGTCAGGCGGACCCAGGCGAGGCGGTCATTGTCGATCAGCTTGGCCTTGACCGACTGCACGCGGATCTCCGCACGCGTGATCGACACCGGGAAGGTGCGTTCGTCGCTCTTGCGATAGATGGTCAGCGTGACCTTGGTGCCCGGTTCGCCGCGCATGCGCTTGACCGCCTGCTCCAGCGGCAGGCCGCGCACGGGCTTGTCGTCGATGCGGGTGATCAGGTCGCCGGGCTGGATGCCGGCGCGGAAGGCGGGGGTGTCTTCGATCGGGTTGATCACCTTGACCAGACCTTCTTCCTGCGAGATTTCGATCCCCAGGCCGGCGAAGCGTCCGCGCGTGCCTTCCTGCAGTTCCTTGAAGTCCTTCTCGTCCAGATAGGCCGAATGCGGATCCAGGCTGGCGACCATGCCTTTGATGGCTTCGGTCAGCAGCTTCTTGTCATCCACCGGCTCGACATATTCGCGCTTGATCTGGCCGAAGATGTCGGCCATCAAGCGCAACTGCTCCAGCGGCAGCGGCCCCGGCGAATTCTGCGCCGTGGCCGATAGTTGCAGCGTGGCGAGCACGCCGGCAACGAGTCCGGCAGTAACAAGACTGATGTTCTTGAGCGTCTTACGCATGAGGGCTGCCTGAACGTGTGAGGATTGTGCTGTGTCGGAGCCGGCCTGGCGCATCGCACCGGCCGGATTTGTCCGACAGTATAAGAGGGAGCAGTAAAAAAGGCCTGGCCCACTGCCTGAGGCGGCCGGGCGAGCCTCGCGGCGCTCGCCCGGGCCGGGCCTCAGTTTGCCTTGCCTTGGTTCGCCACGGCGGCCAGGGAGGCTGCGATCGCTTCCTGGTCGCCCAGGTAGTAATGACGCAGCGGGCGCAGGTCGGCGTCCAGCTCGTACACGAGCGGGGTGCCATTGGGGATGTTGATGCCAACGATGTCGTCATCCGAGATCTGGTCGAGGTATTTCACCAGCGCGCGGATGCTGTTGCCATGGGCGGCGATTACCACGCGCTTCCCCGCTTTGATGTCGGGGGCGATGGATTCGTTCCATAGCGGCAGCACGCGTTCGACCGTGTCCTTCAGGCATTCGGTCAGCGGAATCTGCTCGCGCGGCACTTGAGCGTAGCGCGGATCGTCGTAAGCCGCACGCGGATCGTTCGCTTCGAGCGCCGGCGGCGGGGTGTCGTAGCTGCGGCGCCATACCAGTACCTGCTCGTTGCCGAACCTGGCGGCGGTCTCGGTCTTGTTCAGGCCGGACAGCGAACCATAGTGGCGTTCGTTCAGGCGCCATTCGTTCCGGACCGGAATCCACATCAGGTCCATTTCGTCCTGCACATGCCACAGCGTGCGGATGGCACGCTTCAACACCGAGGTGTAGGCTACATCGAAGGCCAGCCCTGCCTCGCGCAGCAGCTTGCCGCCCAGCTTGGCCTGGGCCACGCCGGTGTCGGTGAGGTCGACGTCGACCCAGCCGGTGAAGCGGTTTTCGAGATTCCACGTGGATTCGCCGTGGCGGATGAGAACGAGTTTGTACATGCTGCTTCCAAAGCGTGAGAAACCTGTGTGCGCCCTGCCACATACCGCCGCACATGTGTCAACTAGGAGACAATAGCGGGTCGCGGGCGCCAAACCGTCTATTTTATAATGCCGCCGACTCAACCCACCGGAATGCCAACGTGAATTTCTTCGCCGACTACAACAACCTTGCCTTGATCGCCCTCGCCGTCGTGTCGGGCGGCCTGCTGGCGTGGCCCACCATCTCGCGCGGAACCTCCGGCAAGACCGTCAACCCGGCCGCCGCTACCCAGCTGATCAACAAGCGCAATGCCGTGGTCGTGGATATCCGGGAAGCCACCGAATACGCCAAGGGCCACCTGCCGCAAGCCAAGAGCGCGCCACTTGCCGACCTGGCAAGCCGTGCCGCCAGCCTTGCAAAGGACAAGTCCGTCCCCATCATCGTCGTGTGCCAGACCGGCCAGCGCTCGGGCAAGGGTCAAGCAGCCCTGAAGGAAGCCGGTTACAGTGAGATCTATTCGCTCGAAGGTGGTCTTGCCGCCTGGCAGCAAGCCGGTCTGCCCGTCGTCAAGTAAGCGGCGCAGGCAAGCGACACAGGCAAGCGGCGCCGGGGGCACGTCTTCCGTTGCCGCCGCTGTCCTGGCTTGCGAGCACCCGACCAACCTCCGGATTCCGTTTTTCAAGGAGATGCGCATGGCCCGCGTTGTAATGTACAGCACGGTAGTTTGTCCGTATTGCCAGATGGCCGAGCGCCTTCTGAAGGCCAAGGGCGTGGAGGCGATCGAGAAGATCCTGATCGACCGCGAGCCCGGCAAGCGCGAGGAAATGATGAGCCGCACCGGTCGCCGTACCGTGCCGCAGATCTACATCGACGAGACCCATGTCGGTGGCTTCGACGACCTCTCGGCGCTCGATCGCCAGGGTGGCCTGGTGCCGCTGCTGGCAGCCTGAAGCGCCGCCTGCCCAGCTGCGGGTGAATTCGCCACCCGCGTCATGTACCATATACGTTTTCCAACCGGGTGCCGACCCGGGCCATGACCCTGGGCCAATCCCGCCCGGGATGCCAATGTCCCGCACGCCTGGCCCCCCAACGCCCATTTTTCCGGAAGCCTTTCATGAGCGACCAGCAGAACAATCAGCAGGAAGACCAGCCGTTCTTCAACATCCAGCGCGTGTACCTGAAGGACATGTCGCTCGAGCAGCCGAATTCGCCCGGCATCTTCCTCGAGACCGAAGCGCCGGCCGTGGAAGTGCAGGTGAACGTGGGTGCCTCGCAACTCCAGGAAGGCATCTTCGAAGTCGTGGTGACCGGTACCGTGACCACCAAGGTGCAGGACAAGGTTGCCTTCCTGGTGGAAGCCCACCAGGCCGGCATCTTCGATATCCGCAACGTGCCGGTGGAGCAGCTCGACCCGCTGCTGGGCATTGCCTGCCCGACCATTCTCTACCCGTACCTGCGTAGCAATATCGCCGACGTGATCACCCGCGCCGGATTCCAGGCTATTCATCTGTCGGAAATCAACTTCCAGGCCCTGTACGAACAGCGCCTGCAAGCCGCGATGGAAGAAGCGGAAACCGCGCAAGGTGGCAACAGCGGCATCGTGATGCCCGACGGCAGCCAGGCTCGTCACTGATCCTGCTGCAGGATGTCGCAAAGACGGGGCTTCGGCCCCGTTTTGTCTTTCCGGTTCGCGTCATTCGTGGCGCGCAAGGCTTAAGGCTTCGAGGCCGAACAAGCGAGGCAACCCGCCATGAAAATCACTGTCTTCGGTGCAGGTGCCTGGGGCACCGCGCTCGCCAGCCATGCCGCCGCGGCCCACGATGTGGTGCTGTGGGGGCGTGATGCCGCCCAGCTGGCCGCTATCGGCGCCGACCGCGTCAATGCTACCTACCTGCCCGGCGTGCCGCTGTCCGGGCGGCTTGTGGTGGAACCCGATTTCGAGCGGGCCGCGGCGCATGCCGATGTCGAACCCGATGGCCTGGTGATCGTCGCCACGCCGGTCTCGGGCCTGCGCGAAATGACGCGCAGGCTGGCCGCGAGCCAGGCCGGGGGCTTGCGCATGCTCTGGCTGTGCAAGGGTTTTGAAGCTGGCACCAATGCGTTGCCGCACCAGATGGTGCGGGAAGAGCTCACCGCCGCCGGCCGTCTTGCCGACACCAGCTACGGTGTGCTGACCGGCCCCAGTTTTGCCCGTGAAGTGGCGCTGGGCCTGCCCTGCGCGCTGACCGTGGCGGGCACTTCGCCGGCGCTGTCCGAGCTGGCTCAGCAGGCTTTCCATCACCATGCCATGCGCATCTACGGCAGCGATGACCTGGTCGGCGCCGAGGTGGGGGGGGCAGTCAAGAACGTGCTGGCGATTGCCACCGGCGCCAGCGATGGCCTGGGCCTTGGCCTGAACGCGCGCGCCGCGCTGGTGACGCGCGGCCTGGCCGAGATGACCCGGCTCGGCATGGCATTGGGAGGACGCGTCGAAACCTTCATGGGCCTGGCCGGTATGGGCGACCTGATCCTGACCGCCACGGGCGACCTCTCGCGCAATCGCAAGGTCGGCCAGCAACTGGCGCAGGGCAAGACGCTGGCGCAGATTCTGGCCGAGCTTGGCCACGTTGCCGAAGGCGTGCGCTGCGCGCAGGCCGTGGCGGCGCTGGCCGCGGCCAAGGGCGTCGATATGCCGATCACGCGCGCGGTATGTGCCGTGCTCTTCGAGGGGCTGCCCGCCGCCGACGCGGTGGCGCGGCTGCTCCAGCGCGATGCACGCGATGAGTGAGCGCGCGATGGAAGATCGTCGCCGCCTCCTGAAGGCCCTTGCCGCCTGCGCCATGCCCGGCGTGGCTGGCACTGCGCTGGCCACGCCCGCATCCGCCCAGCCCTGGCCGGTAAAGCCGATCCGCATGGTGGTGCCGTTCCCGGCAGGGTCCTCGCCCGACCTGATCGCGCGCCTGCTGACCGAGAAGCTGGCTGCAGCGCTCGGACAAGCGGTCGTGGTGGAGAACCGCCCGGGCGCCGGCGGCAATATCGGTACCGGCATGGTGGCCAGGGCCGCCCCGGACGGCTATACCTTGCTGCTCACCATCAACGGGCCGCTGGTCACCGCGCCCACCTTGTCGCGCCATCTCGGCTACGACCCGGTGCGCCAGCTCGCCCCCGTGTCGCTGGTGGCGACTTCGCCCAATGTGCTGGTGGTGGATGCCCGCCTGCCGGTGCATGACGTGCGGGAGTTCGTGGCCCTGGCCCGCTCCCGGCCGGGTGTGCTGAACTACGGGTCGGTCGGCAACGGCAGCGCCGCCCACCTGGCCATGGAGCAGCTCAAGGCGGCCGCTGGCATCGACCTGCAGCACATCCCCTATCCGGGGTTTGCGCAGATCACCACCGCCATGGTCGGCGGCCAGGTGCAGGCCGGCTTCATGGTGCCGGTCATCGCCATGCCGCTGGTGACCGCCGGCAAGCTGCGCATCATCGCGGTCACCACCAGCGGGCGCACCAGCCTGCTGCCCGCGGTGCCAACTGTGGCGGAATCCGGCTATCCCGGCTTCGAGGCGATCTCATGGCAAGCGGTGCTGGCCCCGGCGGGCACGCCCGCGCCGGTGATCGACCGGCTCTATCGCGAATTGGTGGCCATTATCGGCAGCGAGGACGTGCGCGCCAAGATGCGCGCCCAGTATTTCGTGCCGGCCGGCACCGCGCCGCAATCGCTGCGCCAGACCATGGCGAGCGAGAAGGTGCGGTGGGACAAGGTGATCCGTGCGGCGGGCGTGCAGCCGGAATAGGGAAGGGCGCGGGCGGCGGCCTCAGGCGCCGCCGGCAAAGCCGTTCTGGCGCCAGGCTTCGAACACCACGACCGCGACGGTATTGGAGAGGTTGAGGCTGCGGTTGTCCGGGCGCATCGGCAGCCGGATGCGCTGCGCGGTGGGAAACCATTCGCGCCGCTCCGGCGCCAGGCCGCGCGTTTCCGAGCCGAACACAAACCAGTCCCCGGGCTGGAAGCTCACCTGGCCGAAGGGCGTCGAGCCATGCGTGGTCAGCGCGAACATGCGGGCCGGGTCGGGTCGCTCGCTTTCCATCAGCGCGTCCCAGTTCTCGTGCACGCGCATGCTGGCGTACTCGTGATAGTCCAGGCCGGCGCGGCGCATGCGCGCGTCTTCCAGCGGAAAGCCGAGCGGCTTGACAAGGTGCAGGCGCGCACCGGTGTTGGCGCACAGCCGTATCACATTGCCGGTGTTCGGCGGGATCTCGGGTTCGACCAGGACGACATTGAACATGGGGGAGGGGCGGG
>NZ_JBXASU010000030.1:0-80273 GCF_058809705.1 Cupriavidus sp. MPR-AND1C
GGGGGATGCTGGGCGGACTGCTGCGCGCCTGAAGCACAGGGGCAGCAGTCCAGGCCCGGTGGCGTTACTTGGAGAGCAGGCGCATCGCCTGCTCCAGTCCGCCGAGCGTGACCGGAAACATGCGCGACTTCATGATCTGGTTGATCACCGTCACCGACTGCCGGTACTGCCACAGGCCTTCGGGCTCGGGGTTGAGCCAGACAAAGCGCGGGAACTGCTCGATCAGGCGGTTGAGCCATACCGCCCCGGCTTCCGGGTTGTTGTACTCCACCGAGCCCCCGGGCTGCAGGATCTCGTACGGGCTCATGGTGGCATCGCCGACAAAGATCACTTTGTAGTCCGGCGTGTACTTGTGGATCAGATCCCACGTGGCGATCTTCTCCGCATGGCGGCGGCGATTGTTCTTCCACACGTAGTCGTACACGCAGTTATGGAAGTAGTAGTACTCCAGGTGCTTGAACTCGGTCTTTGTGGCCGAGAACAATTCCTCCACGCGCTTGATGTGGTCGTCCATCGAGCCGCCGACGTCCATCAGCATCAGCACCTTGACCTTGTTGTGGCGCTCCGGGCGCAGCTTGATGTCGAGCAAGCCGGCATTGGCGGCGGTGGAGTGGATGGTGTCGTCCAGGTCCAGCTCGGTTTCCGCGCCTTCGCGCGCGAAACGGCGCAGGCGGCGCAGCGCCACCTTGATATTGCGCGTGCCGAGTTCGACCTGGTCGTCGTAGTCCTTGTAGGCGCGGGTTTCCCACACCTTGATGGCGGTGCGGTTGCCCTTGGACGGGCCGCCGATGCGGATGCCTTCCGGGTTATAGCCGCCGTGCCCGAACGGCGAGGTGCCACCGGTGCCGATCCACTTGTTGCCGCCCTCGTGTTTTTCCTTTTGCTCGTCGAGCAGCTGCTTGAGCCGCTCCATCAGCTTGTCGAGTCCTCCCATGGCTTCGATCTTGGCTTTTTCCTCGGCCGAGAGCTCGCGCTCCAGCGTCTTTTGCAGCCAGTCCAGGGGGATGTCGGATTTCCAGTCGACCAGGCTTTCGATGCCCTTGAAGTAGGCGGCAAAGGTCTGGTCGAACTTGTCGAAGTGCTTCTCGTCCTTGACCAGCGTCATGCGCGACAAGTAGTAGAACTCGTCGATCGACGGCGTGATCACCTCGGCCTTGAGCGCTTCCAGCATGGTCAGGTATTCCTTGACCGAGACGGGCAGCTTGGCGTGGCGCAGCGAGAAGAAGAAATCGATCAGCATGGTGGGCTCGCTTAGAGTTTCCCGCAGCGGGTGCGGCGGTTTGCGTGCCGGTTCACGAGGCGCGCCCCGGCAGGTCCAGGCGGTATTGCAGGTGGCGTTTCACCGTCGGCCATTCGCTGGCGATGATGGAGAACACCACGGTATCGCGCAGCGAACCGTCGGGCATGCGCTGGTGGTTGCGCAGCACGCCGTCCTGCTTGGCGCCAAGCCGGGCGATGGCGGTGCGGCTCTGGTGGTTCATCCAGTGCGTGCGGAACTCCACGGCGATGCATGCCAGTTGCTCGAACGCGTGCGTGAGCAGCATCAGCTTGCATTCGGTGTTCACGGCGCTGCGCTGCACGCGCTGCGCATGCCAGGTATGGCCGATCTCCAGGCGCCGGTTGGCACTGTCGACATTGAAGTAACGCGTCGCGCCCACCACCGCGCCCGGCACGCCGTCGCGGACCTCGCGGATCACGAACGGCATCGCGCCCTGCTGCTCGCGCATCTGCAGCGCGGTGTCGGTCCACGCGCGCACCTGGTCCGGCGCCGGCACCGAGGTGTACCAGAGCTTCCACAGCTCACCGTCGGCGACGGCGGCCTGCACCTCGGCCTCATGCTCCGGGCGCAGCGGCTCAAGCAGGGCGTGCTGGCCGCGCAGGGTGACGGGTTCGATGAAGCGTGCCATGGCGCGGCGCTCAGCGGTTGGCGCGGTTCATGAAGACGAGGCGCTCGAACAGGTGCACGTCCTGCTCGTTCTTCAGCAGCGCGCCGTGCAGCGGCGGGATCGCGGCCTTCTTGTCCGGGCTCTTGAGCGCTTCGGGCGGGATGTCCTCGGCCATCAGCAGCTTGAGCCAGTCGATCAGTTCCGACGTCGAGGGCTTCTTCTTCAGGCCCGGCAGGTTGCGCATCTCGTAGAACGATTCGAGCGCAGCGGCTACCAGTTCGCGCTTGATGCCGGGATAGTGCACGTCGACGATGCGCTGCATGGTCTCGGCGTCGGGGAACTTGATGTAGTGGAAGAAGCAGCGGCGCAGGAAGGCGTCGGGCAGCTCCTTCTCGTTGTTCGAGGTGATGATCACCAGCGGGCGGTGGCGCGCCTTGACCAGCTCGCGCGTCTCGTACACATAGAACTCCATGCGGTCGATTTCACGCAGCAGGTCGTTCGGGAATTCGATGTCGGCCTTGTCGATCTCGTCGATCAGCAGCACCACTTGCTGGTCGGCCTCGAAGGCCTGCCAAAGCACGCCCTTGATGATGTAGTTGCGGATGTCGTGGACGCGGTCGTCGCCGAGCTGCGAATCGCGCAGGCGCGACACCGCGTCGTACTCGTACAGGCCCTGCTGCGCCTTGGTGGTGGACTTGATGTGCCACTGCAGCAGGGGCATGCCGAGCGCCGCGGCCACCTCCTCGGCCAGCATGGTCTTGCCGGTGCCGGGCTCGCCCTTGATCAGGAGCGGGCGCTGCAGGGCGCGGGCGGCATTGACGGCCAGCTTGAGGTCATCGGTGGCGACGTATTGCTGCGTGCCTTCGAAACGGTTTTGCTGGGTCTGGCTGGCGTTGGTGGTGTTGGACATGGGGCAACCTGAAGGGGTTTGTGCGTGTCGGAATTGGCCAGTATAAAAGAGCTTTTCGGTTCGCGTGTGGCGCGCCGTGCCATGCTGGACTGCTACGTGCAGCGTGCTGTACAATGCGGCGGTTTGACGCGCCCCCCACGTCCAAGACTCCACCCCCCTCGCTTCGTCCGCCTTGTCACTCCCGCGGTCCTTGCCGGGAGGCGGCGATGACAAGAGATGGTTACAGAATGAGGCGGAGACAACGCCGAGATGCACCGGCAGCGCTTACCACGGCGCCCGGGTATCCGGCCTACGCTGGCAGCACCGCATCTACCCGCGGGCAGATACGGTCCGGCCGGACGCATTCTGAAGCCATTTCCGACCGGTTGGGCAGGTCACGCAGGGTTTAACACTTCCAATCAGCTACGACAATGAAAAAGCTCCTCACGATGGTGGTGCTGGGCGCGGCCGCAACGGCTGCGCAAGCCCAGGAAGTCAAGGGCAATGTGGACGCCGCCAAAAACAAGGTCGCGATGTGTATTGGTTGCCATGGGATTCCCGGCTATCGCGCCTCCTTCCCCGAGGTGTACCAGGTGCCCCTGCTCGGCGGCCAGAACGCCAAGTACATCGAGAATGCGCTCAAGGAATACCAGAAGGGCGACCGCAAGCACCCGACCATGCGTGGCATTGCCGCGACCCTGACCGACCAGGACATCGCCGACGTGGCTGCCTACTACGCGCAGCAGTCTTCCAGCACGCAAAACAACACCCAGAAGTAAGAGGACCCACCCATGAATACGCTTAAGACGCTTTCGCTCGCGATCGGCGCACTCGTGCTGGGCGCCTCGGCCATCACCGCCTCGGCTGCCGACCTCGCGCACGGCAAGGCGCTGGTGGAGAAGGGCAACTGCGTGGCATGCCACGGCGCCGGCATGAATGCCCCGATCACCCCGGATTACCCGAAGCTGGCCGGCCAGCATGCCGACTACCTGTACCACGCGCTGGCTGCCTACCAGATCACCACCAACCCGCAGGTGGGCCGCTCCAACGCCATCATGGCCGGCCAGGTCAACGCCAACCCCGGCGTGACGGGCAAGGATGGCAAGCCGCGTCCCTTCACCCGGGATGAGCTGAAGGATATCGCCGCCTACATTGAATCGCTGCCGGGCGGCCTGGTGCTGAAGAAGTAAGCCAACTGGCGCCGGCCCAAGCCGCGCGGGTCCGGAGCAGGAAAAAGCCGCTGTTCCCAGCGGCTTTTTCTTTGCCCGCGCACCCGGTGCGCAAGCGCCACGGGCCGCGTCAGGCGGCTCAGTTGCCGGTGCCCTTGGCCAGGCGGCGTGCCTTGACGGCGTTGGCCAGGGTTTCGAGCACCTTTACCGAATCGTCCCATCCGATGCAGGCATCGGTGACCGACTGGCCGTAGGTGAGTTCTTCCACCGGCGTGCCCTGGGCGTGGTCCTGGCGGCCGCCCACCAGGTGGGATTCCACCATCACGCCGACGATGCGCTCGTCGCCCGCGGCCATCTGGCGGCCGATGTCCTCGCAGACCGGGATCTGGTTCTCGTGCTTCTTGCTGCTGTTGGCGTGCGAGGCATCGATCATCAGGCGCGCGGCCAGGCCGGCCTTGGAGATCGCTTCGCAGGCTTCCTGCACGCTGGCGGCATCGTAGTTAGGCGTCTTGCCGCCGCGCAGGATGATGTGGCAATCCTCATTGCCCGAGGTCGACACGATGGCGGAGTGCCCGCCCTTGGTCACCGACAGGAAATGGTGAGGCTGCGAGGCGGCCTTGATCGCATCGACAGCGATCTTGACGTTGCCATCGGTGCCGTTCTTGAATCCGACCGGGCACGACAGTCCGGAGGCCAGCTCCCGGTGCACCTGGCTTTCCGTGGTGCGCGCGCCGATGGCGCCCCAGCTGACCAGGTCGGCGATGTATTGCGGGCTGATCATGTCGAGGTATTCGGTGCCGGTCGGCACGCCCAGCTCGCTGATGTTCAGCAGCAGTTCGCGCGCGGTGCGCAAGCCGTCGTTGATCTTGAAGCTGCCGTCCATGTGCGGGTCGTTGATCAGTCCCTTCCAGCCCACGGTGGTGCGCGGTTTTTCGAAATACACCCGCATCACGACTTCCAGCTCCCCGGCGAAACGGTCGCGCTGGACCTTGAGCAGCTTGGCGTACTCGAGCGCGGCGCGGGTGTCGTGGATGGAGCAGGGGCCGATGATCACGATCAGGCGGTCATCCATGCCGTGCAGGATCCGGTGCATGGACTGGCGCGCGCCGTAGATCACGTCGGACGCCTTTTCGGAGCAGCCGAACTCGCGGATCAGGTGCGCCGGGGGCAACAATTCCTTGAGTTCGCGAATGCGCAGGTCGTCGGTGTTCTTCAGCATGATGGCTCCGGATTTTGTAGGGTCGTGTGTTTGGGGTGTCTGGGCTAGAGCTGGGTGCGGGCCGGTATAAAAAAAGCCGCCAGGTTCGCTGGCGGCTTTTTTTGAATTCTGGAGGCACTTACGATCGTCCCTCTCCATCCGCCAGCGGTGCGAGATCGCTAAAAAAGTAAAAATAAAACTTAGCGGACATGGATGGGATGCGGCTCAAATGGCGTCGGTTATTTGCGGCAACGCGTCACGGGATGGCAGAAAATTGCGCCAGCCTTGCCGATTCTGCCGGCGGAGGCCGTTGACCATCAGGTAACGAAGCATCTTTATAGCGCGTTTTAAGGGGCTTGGCAAGCGTCCGGCATTGCGCCGGCCACAATTTCCGTTCGTCCGATGGCGGGTCCCGGATCCAGTTCCAGCCCGCGCATCACGGCGGCGGTGCGGTTCTCCACGCCCAGCTTCACGTACACATGCTGGAGGTGTTTTTGCACCGTGCGGGCGCTGATGCCGAGCATGCCCGCGATTTCACGGTCCGTCTTGCCGTGCGCCAGCCAGCGCAGCACCTGCTGCTCGCGCGCGGTCAGCCTGGCGAGCATGGAGAGCGCCTGGTCATCCTGGCAGCGGCTGGATGTGAGCATTGCGGCGGCTTTGGGCTGCACGCCGGTACGCAATGCTGCGTATTGGCGCCTTCCCGTGCGTGAACCAACATGAATGAGGCCAGTATAGGCGTCGCCAGCGCGCACCGCAGTGCGGCGGCGGCACCTGCACCGGTTTGCCCGGGGGAAGACAGGCGAACGCGGCGTGCCGGGCAGCTCAGGCACACGGGGCTGAGGGGGAGGGAGGCATCATGGCGATCGATGAGGGGAGGCTAAACGCCTTCATGGGGCAGTTCGTCCAGGATCTGGGCGCGGTGATGCATGCAGCCACCATCGTGGTCGGCGATACGCTTGGCCTTTACAAAGCCTTGGCCGAGAAACCGATGACAGTGCAGGTGCTGGCCGAGAAAACCCATACTGATGAGCGCTATCTGCTCGAGTGGCTGTCCGCGCAGGCGGCCAGCGGTTATGTCGCGTACGACCCGGCCACCAATCTGTTCAGCCTGACCGAGGAGCAGGCCTTCGCGCTGGCCCAGGAGGGCAGCCCCGCCTTTATTCCAGGCGCCTTCCAGATCGCGGTCGCGCAGTTCAAGGCGATTCCCAAGATCGTGGATGCCTTTCGCAATGGACGCGGGCTGGGCTGGCATGAACACGATCCGTCGCTGTTTCACGGCACCGAGCGGTTTTTCCGCCCGGGCTATGCGGCGCACCTGACGGCGGAATGGATTCCCGCGCTGGAGGATGTGCAGGCCAAGTTGCAGGCTGGCGCTCGCGTGGCCGACGTGGGCTGCGGGCATGGCGCCTCCACCATCATCATGGCGCAGGCGTATCCGGCATCGGAGTTCTACGGCTTTGACTACCACGAGCCGTCGATCCGCCTTGCCACCGAGGCGGCGGCGCGCGCCGGCGTGCAGGGCCGCGTGCATTTCGAGGTGGCAAAAGCCAAGGAGTATGGCGGCAAGGATTACGACCTGGTGGCCGTGTTCGACTGCCTGCACGATATGGGCGATCCGGCCGGCGCCGCCGCGCATGTGCGCGAGACCTTGCGCCCGGACGGCACCTGGATGATCGTCGAGCCTTTCGCCAACGACCGGCTCGAAGACAACCTGAACCCGGTCGGGCGGGTGTTTTACTCGGCCTCGACCTTCATCTGCACGCCAGCGTCGCGCTCGCAGGAGGTGGGGCTGTGCCTGGGCGCCCAGTCGGGCGAGGCACGCATGCGCTCGGTGGTGCAGCAAGGCGGTTTTTCGCGTTTTCGCCGGGCGGCGCAAACACCGTTCAACCTGATCTACGAGGCGCGGCCCTGAACGGCAAGGGACCGCGCCCGGCCTGCCCGGCCAGCGGGACGGCAATCAGGCCGTGCCGCCCACCGTCATGTTCTCGATGCGCAGGGTCGGCTGGCCCACGCCCACCGGCACGCTCTGGCCTTCCTTGCCGCACACGCCCACGCCCGAGTCCAGGCGCATGTCGTTGCCGATCATGGTGACGTCCTTGAGCGATTCCGGCCCGTTGCCGACCAGCGTGGCGCCCTTGACCGGGGCGGTGATCTTGCCGTCCTCGATCAGGTAGGCCTCGCTGGCGGAGAACACGAACTTGCCGTTGGTGATGTCAACCTGGCCGCCGCCGAAGTTGACCGCGTAGAGGCCGCGCTTGACGCTGGCGATGATCTCCTGCGGGTCGCGGTTGCCGTTGAGCATGTAGGTGTTGGTCATGCGCGGCATCGGCAGCGCGGCGTAGCTCTCGCGGCGCGCGTTGCCGGTTACCGGCATCTTCATCAGGCGCGCGTTGAGCGTGTCCTGGATATAGCCCTTGAGGATGCCGTCCTCGATCAGTGTGGTGCACTGGGTCGGGTTGCCCTCGTCGTCAAGGTTGAGCGAGCCGCGGCGGTTGGCCAGCGTGCCGTCGTCCACCACCGTCACGCCTTT
This sequence comes from Cupriavidus sp. MPR-AND1C, assembly GCF_058809705.1. NCBI lineage: Bacteria > Pseudomonadati > Pseudomonadota > Betaproteobacteria > Burkholderiales > Burkholderiaceae > Cupriavidus > Cupriavidus sp. MPR-AND1C. The sequence continues at coordinate 7,673 of NZ_JBXASU010000030.1, forward strand.
GGCCGCCACGCGCTCGCCCATGCGGCCGGCGAAGGCCGACGAGCCTTTGCGGTTGAAGTCGCCCTCCAGGCCATGGCCGATGGCCTCGTGCAGCAGCACGCCGGGCCAGCCCGGGCCGAGCACGACGGTCATGGCACCGGCCGGGGCCGGACGCGCCTCCAGGTTGACGAGCGCCGAGGCCACGGCCTCGTCCACGTACTGGCGCAGCAGCTCATCGGTGAAATAGCCGTAGGCATAGCGCCCGCCGCCGCCGGAGGAGCCGATCTCGCGGCGCCCGTTCTGCTCGGCGATCACCGTGACGGAGACCCGCACCAGCGGACGCACGTCGGCGGCGATGACGCCGTCGCTGCGCGCCACCAGCACCACGTCGTATTCACCGGCCAGGCCAGCCATCACCTGCACCACGCGCGGGTCCTTGGCGCGGGCCATGCGTTCCACGCGCTCGAGCAGCGCCACCTTTTCGGCGGCGTCCATCGAGTCCAGCGGGTCATTGGGCGAGTACAGGTTGCGCCCGCCTTGTGAGGCCATCTTGCTCGCCACCTTGACGCGGCCGCTGCCGGCGCGGCCGATGGTGCGGGTCGCGGCGCCGGCCTTGAGCAAGGCGTCCAGGCTGATGTCGTCAGAGTAGGCAAAGGCGGTCTTGTCGCCGGACACGGCGCGCACGCCAACGCCCTGGTCGATGCTGAAGCTGCCCGACTTGACGATGCCTTCTTCCAGGCTCCACGCCTCGTTGCGGGTGTATTGGAAGTAGAGGTCGGCGTAATCGACCTTATGCGTGAAGATGTCCGCGAGCACGCGCTGCAGGTTGGTTTCGTCCAGGCCGTAGGGCGCCAGCAGCAGTTGCTGGGCGGTGGCGAGGTTGCGGATTCCGAGGTCGCCGGCGTTCATGGTTGTCCTTTATCGTCGTGCCGCGGTGGCGAAATGGCGCCGCCGCGTAAAAATCTGGGATGCTGGCGATTCCGGGGAATCGGCCAGGTCATTGCTTGTACATGCTACAGCACCCGATGGCGCAGCGCAGGCAGGTTCTGACGCACCTCGTCCAGGCGCGCGGGGTCGATCAGCCCGCTCACCACGCCTTCGCCTTCCGGCAGCACCGCCATCACCTCGCCCCAGGGGTCGATCAGCATCGAGTGGCCCCAGGTGCGCCGTCCGTTCTCGTGCTTCCCGCCCTGTGCGGCGGCCAGCACATAGCACTGGTTTTCGATGGCGCGGGCGCGCAGCAGGATCTCCCAGTGCGCCTGGCCGGTGGTGTAGGTGAAGGCGGCCGGCATCAGAATCAAGCTGGTGCTGCCGCCCGCCGCGAGCTGTCGGTAGAGTTCCGGAAAGCGCAGGTCGTAGCAGACCGACATGGCGACCCGCCCACAGGGTGCTTCGAAGCTGACCGGAGTCTGGCCGGCCAGGATGGTACGCGATTCGTCGTAGCTTTCGCTGCCGCGGGTGAAGCCGAACAGGTGGATCTTGTCGTAGCGCGCCACCCGTTCGCCGCGCGGGTCGTAGGCGAGCGACGTGTTGTAGACGCGGGCCTCGTCCTCGCACCACAAGGGCAGGGTGCCGCCGACCAGCCAGATCCGGTGGCGCCGCGCGGCATCGGCCAGGAATGACTGGATCGGCCCGTCGCCGTCGCGCTCGCGGATGGCGACCTTGTCGCCTTCGCGCAGGCCCATCATGCAGAAGTACTCCGGCAGCAGCACCAGCTCGGCGCCGCCCTTGGCGGCCTGCGCGATCAGCGCGTCGGCGCGGGCCACGTTGGCCTCGGGCGAAACACCGCTGACGGTCTGGATGGCAGCGACGCGAAAAGGGGGCGCGCCGTGGGCCGCGCTGGGTGTTGACGCGGAGGCGTTTGCGGTCATGAAGCGGTTTCCTTGGCTTGCGGCGGCTGCGCGGCGGGGCTCGCACGGCTGGGCCAGTCGCTACGGTGATGGCGCCGGGTAGACACGATTGAACAAACCCTGCACGGGCGGCGCATCGGTCTTATTCTCCCCCACTTTGATGATCTGCGGGTTCGCCCAGCCACCGCTGATATGGAAGCGGCTGCTGAAGGCCTTGGAGAATTCGTCAGCGAACAGCAGCTGCGCCGCCAGTGTGCCGATGCCGAGCGCGGGATTGATGAACGCCGCCGCCACCGAGGCGGAAGTGGCGTTGATGCGGGGCACTACCGTCACGTCCAGGTCCTGCGTTTCGCGCGGGATGTTCGCGCTGCCAGTCATCGAGGCGCGCAGCTGTCCGCCCTTGAGCGCGAAGTCCTTGGTGCTGGCCACGCCGTTCTCGATCGTGCCGATGCCGGTGATCTCGTCGAACACCATGCCCTGGCCCGCCACGCCGCGGAAGTCGAAGGTGGCCAGCCGCATCAGGCCTTGCAGGCTGAGCACGCCCAGCAGCTTGGCCGCGCCCGGGTCCACGCTGAGGATCTGGCCATTCTCCAGTTGCAGCTTCATCCGGCCCGACAAGGTAGGGTAGTCGATGGACAGCGGCGAGCCGCGCCATCCGACTCGCCCTTCGAAGGTGCCGTGGCCATCAGCCAGCATGTGGGGCAGGCCCATACGTTCGAGCACCTGGCCGCCGTTGCGCACGTCGAGCTTGAAGTCGAGCAGCGTGCGGCGCTCGGCGGCAGCGCCTTCGCGCACCCGGCGCGGCAAGCGCCAGCTGCCGCTGCCGGTAAATGTCGCGCCCGGTTGCTCGATGACCAGGCGGTCCAGCGTCCATACGGGCTCGCCGCCGTCTTCGCTGGAGCGCGCCTTGACCTCCAGCTTGCCGAAGTCACGGCCATGCAGTTCGAACCGATCGGCGACCAGGTCCAGCGCGGGCAGGTCGCTGGTGCTGCCGTCGAGCGGATCGCCGGCGCTGGCGGCGTCGCCCGTGTCGGGAATGCTCAGGTGCGACAGGCGCAGCGTGAGCGCGCCTGCGGGGGTGGCGGCCTCGCTGCGCCAGCGCAGGTTCCCCGCCACCTGGCGGGACTCGATCTGCATGCCCCAGCCAGCGCTTTCGCGGGTGGCCTCGAGCACGACATCGTCAAACTCGCGGCCAAAGGCGTGCAGCGTGCGCGTGCGCGCTGCAATGTGTTCCGGCAGGTAGGCTGACACCGGTTCGGCATGGCCTGCACTGGCCTTGCCGGCTTCTGCCAGCAGGGCGCGCCACGCGTCCAGGTCGAAGCGGCTTGCCGTGAGCGCCGCGGTGACGCCGCTGGCGGGCTGCGGCGCTGGCTGCTCGATGCCGATCCCGCCGGCCTGCACCTCCACCGCGTCGCCATTGCGGCGCAGCAGGTAGCGTGCATTGAGCACGCTGCCATATTGCACCAGCATCTCCTCGCTGCCGGCGCGGGCGGCGGCCGGGCGCAGCTCAAAGCGCATTGGTACGGCTTGCGCCGCGCTCTTGGCCATGGGTGCGGGCAGGTTCACCGCCAGCCCGGCCAGTTCCGATGCGACCGTGATCTGGGGCTGGTGATCGCGCACGCCGATCACGGCGCTGTAGGCGGTGCTGCCTTCCAGCTTCTGTACCAGCCAGGCCGCCGGCGAGGCGCCAAGCGCCTCGCGGATGCCCTGGGCGGTGAGGTTGCCACCGGCATTGACCCGGATCGTGCCGTCGGGCTGGCTGCCCCCGCCGGCGCGAATCTCGCCGCCCAGGAAGCGGGCGCGCAGGTCGTTGAGCTGGAAGCCGTGCTCATTGAATGCGACGACGCCGGTGGTGCCGGCCAGCACGGGCAATTGCGGGATCAGCACCACGTCGTTGCCGGGCAGCCGGAACTGGCCGTCGACCTTGGTCGCATGCGCCTCGGTCAGGGGCAGGTCAAGCTTGAGCCTAAGCTCGCCGTTGCCCTGGGCGCGCATATCCGTCAGCACCTGGCCGGTCCAGTCGCGCACCGGGCTGGCGGCGACGAAGCGCAGGAAGCCTGCCATCGACCCGTTGGCGCTGCCGTCCAGCACCAGGCGGCCATGCTCGCCGAGGTCTGCGATGCGGCCATTGACGTCCTGCAGCGTGACGCCGGCGGCGCCTTGCACGCCAGCACGCTGCGCGAGGAACGACAGGCCGCCGCGCTCGAACAGCAAGTGGCCGCTGATGTCGGTGAAGTTCGGCCAGGCCTTGCCGTCATTGCTGGCGCTGGCGACGCTGCCCGCCGGCGCGCTCACATGGGGCGCGATCTGGTAGCTGACATGCTGGATCGGCACTTCGACCCGAAAATCGCCGGCGCCCTCGAACGGGCTGTGGAAGGGAAAGTGCTCCAGGTCGCCCTTGAGCAGGAACCTGACGTCGCTGGCTTCGCCGCCTACCAGGGCGCCAGCCAGGTACTGGCGCGTGGAGGCGGGTATGCCCATGGGCAGGTAGCGCGGCACACGGCTGACCTGGGCGCGGGTCAGCTCGCCGGTCAGGTCGGCAATGCCGCCGTGCCCGTCGCCACCGGCATGCCATGTGCCGCGTACGCTGCCGGCGGTATCCGCGTTGGCGAACTGCACGCCGTCGGTGCGCACCGCCAGCTTGCCGTTGTCGTTGGTCCAGCGCACTTCGCCGTTGATCTGGTCGAACGACAGGCGCGGATCCTCGAACATGCCCGGCAGCATCAGCGCGGCATTGTTGCCTTCAAAACGGGCGCTGCCCTGGCGCTCGTCGAAACTGAAGCTGCCGGAGATCCGCGAAAAGCCCGGCACACCCAGGTGGGGCTTGCCATTCGCGCCGACGGGCGGGTTGGCGGGCTGGCCAAGCACCGAGACGCTGCGCAGCGTGCCCTGCACGTTGAAGTGGCGCTGGCCATCGCGGCGGCTCAGAATGCCCTGGCGATCCCGGGTCCAGTTTACGTCCAGGTTGTCGACATGGCCGGAGGGCTGGAGCGCACGCAACTGGCGCGACAAGGCGGTGTCGAGCGGCAGCGAGGTGGCCAGCGCGCGCACGGTGTTCAGGTCGAAGGTGGGTGCCTTGAGCGTGAACTTGCGCAATGCGCCCTTGTTGTCGGTGGCCCAGCCGACCACTACCTTGCGCATGCCTTCGCGCCAGGCGCCTTCGCCGCTGGCCAGGCCGGCGGCCGCGGCGGCGGAAGCCGCCTGCGCTTGCCGTGCCGGTGGCACGGCCGGCCCTTCGGCCGGCTCGGGCTGCCACAGCAGGGTGTCGATGGTGAGGATGTGGTCGCGGTCGCGCCCCGCGCGGTGCAGGACAAAGGCCTGGGCACTGGCGAGCTTGAGCGCTTCGGGCGCGCCGGAGAGCTTCAGGTCCACGCTGCTGGCGCGCAGCCGGGCCTGGCTGCGGGTGATCTGGCCGCCGCGAAACTCGATGGTGCCGTCGGTGCTGAAGGTGCCGCGCGTGACCCGGTCGAAGACCGCGAGATAGCGCTGCAGCACCGGGAGTTCCAGCCGGCCAAGGTCCCAGCTGGCTTGCCCGTACCAGTTGTGCCAGTCGCCGGTGCGGTGCAGGTATTCATGGCGGAAGTCCGCCTGTACCACCAGCGGGCGTGGCGCAAGCGTGGCCGACTGCGCTTCGAGCTTGAACGTGTGGCGCGAGCCGTGGCGCTGCACGCTGAGCTGGATATCGCCCACGTCCAGTTGCGGCAGTTTGTTCTTGTCGTCGAGCCAGCGCAGCTTGCCGTCGGTGAGCTCGACCTTGCCCTGGGCCAGCAGCCAGTCGAACAGCCGGTTGTCCTGCGGCTGGGCGCCGGTGGTATCCACGGCCATGCCGGCCACCTTGAGCTTGCCGTCGGCGGAGCGGCGGATCAGCAGGTCGGTCCGGCTGGCGGAGATGCGCTGGAACAGCACGTCCATGCTGAACAGCGAGCGCCATGACAGCTTGCCGTCAAGCTCGCCCGCGGCCAGCAGCACGCGCTGCTCGGCATCGACGGCCTTGACGTCACGGGCATGGAAAGCGGGGTGCCAGCCATCCCAGTAGGTATCCAGCTGGCCGATGCTCAGTTGGGCCGCGAGCGCCACCGAGCCGCGCTGCTCGAGCCAGGTGCGCGCGGCGGAGGCCTGCGGCCAGAGCACGAAGCGGATCAGGAGCCCGGCGAGCAGCGCCAGCAGCACCAGCGCCAGGGCCAGGCGCACCAGCACCCGTCCCAGGCCGCGCCAGACGGGATGGCGCAAGCCTGCGAGCAGGGCGCGGCCGCAAGCACGCGCAAACGCAAGCGCGCGCAGGCTGCCTTGCAGCGATGGGGGGGAGCCTGCACCGGCGGCCCCTTCGAGTGCCGGCGTGCCGCCGGCGGCGGCGGAGGGATCGGCAGGTGGGGTGGCGCGGCTGGACATGCGCAGATTATCCGACAATACTAGGCGCTCTCCAATTCGGTGCCTGACCGGCCGTGCATAACGCGCGCGCCGGCCAAGGGCCGGCTCACGCGCTACCAAGTAACAGGAATGACTTCCACTGATCCGACGAGTTCCGCAGCCGCGCCCGAGGCCGCTGCAACCGATGGCGCTGCCGGCGAACGTGCGCCCGGCAACACTTCCGGCGCGGCCAGGCAGGCCGTGGCCGACATGGCCACCGGCCCGTTCGCGGTGGTGGCCGCTGTTGAACTCGTGCCGGTCGATTGCGCCGGCATGGCATTGTACTCGCCCGCCTATTCCCATTACACCCGCCGCATGGTGCAGGCCCGTCCCGAGCTGGCCGAAATCGTCGCGCACGCGCGCGACCAGCCGCTCACGCGCGCCTGGATGGCGGCACGGCTCAAGGTCCTGCATGAGCCGTCGGCCGATGTGGACGACGCCATCAAGCGCGCGCTGCGCCGCTTGCGCGCAGAAGTGATGTGCGTGGTGATCGAGCGCGATCTGCGCGGGCAGTCGACGCTGGGCGAAGTCACCGGCGCGATGACGGATCTGGCCGAGCTCGGCATCCAGTATGGCCTGGCCATGCTGGAAGCGGACCTTGCCCCGACCTACGGCCGTCCGGTCGGGGAGAGCAGCGGGGAAGTCCAGGAGCTGGTGGTGGTTGGCATGGGCAAGCTGGGTGGCCGCGAGCTCAATGTGTCGTCCGACATCGACCTGATCTTCCTGTACGACGAAGACGGCGACACGCGTGGCGGGCAACGCAGCCTGTCCAATCACGAGTACTTCATCCGCCTGGGACGGCGCCTGATCAACCTGCTGGCCGACGTGACCGCAGACGGCTACGTGTTCCGCGTCGACATGCGCCTGCGCCCCAATGGCGACGCCGGGCCGCTGGCCTGCAGCTTCGGCATGCTGGAGCAATACCTGATGGTGCAGGGGCGCGAGTGGGAGCGCTACGCCTGGATCAAGGGCAGGGTGGTATCGGCGCTGGATACCCCCCACGCGCAGCGTACCGCCGCGCAACTGGCCAGCCTGACCACGCCCTTCGTCTTTCGCCGCTACCTCGACTACGGCGTGATTGCGGCGATCCGCTCGCTGCATGCGCAGATCCGCGCCGAGGCGGCCAAGCGCAGCGGCGGGCTGGCGGCGCCAGGCGGCGGCCAGCGCGTCAACCAGCGTGCCTTCAATATCAAGCTCGGCCGCGGCGGCATCCGCGAGATCGAGTTCATGGCCCAGGTCTTCCAGCTGATCCGCGGCGGCCAGGACCCGGCGCTGCGCATCCGGCCCACCCTGGAGGTGTTGGCGGTGGCAGTGGAGCATGGGCTGTTGCCCGCGGGCCAGGCCGAGCAACTGGCGCACGCCTACCGCTTCCTGCGCCAGCTCGAGCATCGCCTGCAGTATCGCGACGATGCCCAGACGCACCACCTGCCAACCTCGGAAGAGGAGCAGCTGGCGGTGGCGAAGATGATGGGCTGCGCCGACTGGCCGGCCCTGCTCGAGCGGCTGGCATCGCTGCAGGATCCGGTGGCGCAACAGTTCGAGGCCACCTTCTCGGACCCCGATGAAGCGCACGCGCCGTGCGAGGCGTTGTGGCCGGCGTTGATCCAGGAAGAACAGGATGAGCCGCCGTGCGAACGCTTGGCCTCAGCCGGCTTCAGTGATTGCGCCGGGCTGCTCGACCGCCTGCGCGCCATTGGTGGCTCGCTGCGTTACCGCGCGCTGTCCGAGCCCAGCCGGGTGCGCTTTGACCTGCTGGTCAACCGCGCGCTTGACCTGGCCTCGCGCCAGGAAGATGCCGACCGCACCATCGCCCGCTTTGTCGATTTCCTGGATGCCATCAGCCGCCGTGCGTCCTACCTTTCGCTGCTTTCCGAGTACCCGCAGGCGATGGCGCGCGTGGCCGACACGCTGCACGCGTCAAGCTGGGCCGCCGCCTATCTGACCCGCCACCCGCAACTGCTTGACGAACTGCTCGATAGCGATGCCCTGGCGGGCGCGCCCGACTGGGCCGGCTTTCGCAGCCGCCTGGCCACGCGCCTCGACGCGGCCGACGGGCAGATCGAAGCGCAGATGGACATCCTGCGCCGCGAGCACCACGCCGAGACGTTCCGCATCCTGTTGCAGGACCTGCAAGGCATGCTGACCGTGGAGCAGATCGCCGACCGGCTGTCGGACCTGGCCGACGCCATGCTCGAGGTGACCCTGCAGGCCGTCTGGCGCCAGCTGGCGACCCGGCATGCCGAGCAGCCGCGCTTTGCCGTGATCGCTTACGGCAAGCTGGGCGGCAAGGAGCTGGGCTATGCCTCCGACCTCGACATCATCTTCCTCTACGAGGACGAGCACGAGCGCGCGCCTGATGTCTATGCCGCCTACGCGCGCCGCCTGATCACCTGGCTGACCAGCCATACCGCCGCCGGCACGCTGTTCGATGTCGACACGCGCCTGCGCCCCAACGGCGAGGCCGGGCTGCTGGTGACCAGCTTCGAGGGCTTTCGCCGCTACCAGCAGCGCGAGGGTGACAACACCGCGTGGGTGTGGGAGCACCAGGCCCTTACCCGCGCGCGTTTTTGCGCGGGCGACCCCGGGATCGGCGCGCATTTCGAGAGCCTGCGCGACGAGATCCTGCGCCAGCCACGCGACGCCGCCACGCTGCGCGGCGAGATCGTCGTCATGCGCCACAAGGTGGCCGAGGGCCATCCCAACCCAAGCGGGTTGTTCGACCTCAAGCATGATCGCGGCGGCATGGTCGACATCGAGTTCACGGTGCAATACCTTGTGCTGCTGCACAGCCACGATCATCCCGCGCTCACGCGCAATGCCGGCAATATCGCGCTGCTGCGCACGGCCGGTGAAATCGGCCTGATCGATGCCACGCTGGCGCGCGAAGTGGGCGACGCCTATCGCCTGTTCCGTGCCCGCCAGCACCAGCTGCGCCTGGACGGGCAGGTCCACGCACGGGTTGCGCCGGCCGTGGTGGCGCAGCAGGCGGAACACGTGCGCACCCTCTGGCAAGCAGTGTTCGGCGAGCCGGTTGCCGCCGGCGGCAAATGAACGTGCAGGCGGCTGGCGCGGCGCGCCGGCCGGGATGGCCGGGCGTGCTGGCCGTACTGGCGCTCACGGCCGCCCTGGGTGCCGCTTTTACCTTCATTCCGTGGCTGCGCGCGCACGGGCTCTATCTGCGCGATGCGGTCATGGGCCACGGCGTGGCGGGCCAGTGGTGGCGCCTGCTGACTGCAATGTGGGTCCACCTTGGCTGGCAGCACTGGCTGGCGGACCTGCTGGCCGCTGCGGGCCTGTTCCTGCTGATTGGCCGCGAGGCGCGCGCCGGCGCGATGTTGGCGGTCCTGTTCGCCTGCGGCGTTGCGGTGCAACTGGCGTTATGCCGGGTGCCGTCGGTGGGCTGGTACGGCGGATTGTCCGGTGCGTTGCACGGGTTGGCCCTGTGGGGCGGGCTGCGGCTGCTCTATGGCGGCGGCGTGTCGCGCGTGCTCGGCGTGGCGCTCTGCCTTGGCGTGTTGGTCAAGACCTGGCTTGAGCAGTCATGGCTCGCGCCCGTGGTGTTCGACGCGCAGTGGGGGTTCGGGGTCGTGCGCATCTCGCACGCGGCCGGCGCGTTGGCCGGCCTGGGGCTATGGCTGGTGCAGGAGTGGTGGCAGCGCCGGCGGGGCGGGCCACCGGCATAGGCGCGCTGGCAAGGGGCGCGGCCGGCGCAGGCCGGACGGTGCCCCGCGTTCGCCGCGAATTCAGCGCGGTTTCAGCGCGACCGCGCCGGGCGCCGGCGGCGCCCGGCCCAGTTCAGCAGCAAGCCAAGCGCGCCCAGCCCGAGCGCGAGCGGCCAGGAAATCGCTCCGCCACCGCCCGAGGAGGTGGCTGGCGCAGCGGGCGCGGGCGCCGGCTGGACCACCTGCGTGCCGGCCGCCACGGCAGCATTGGCATCGAGCAGGCCCGCGCCGCAGATGCCGGCATTGGCTGCGGCCGTGCAATAAGTGCCGGCCGGGTGGGGCCGCGCCGAACTCTTCAAGGTGGCAAGCACCTGGGCGGGCGTGAGCGCCGGGTTGGCGGCGAGCATCAACGACACCACGCCCGACACCAGCGGCGCGGCAAAGCTGGTGCCTTGCGAATTGATGACGTTGTAGTTGCCAAGCGAGGTGGTGCCGTCATTGGACAGGGTCCGGATGAACGATTCCGCCACCGAGCATTTGCCGCCCGATACCTTGGAGTTGCCGCAGCCGCCGCCCGGCGCGCTTAGCGCAACCTGTGGCCCCACGTTGGCATAGCTGGCGTTCTCGCCGTCGTTGGCATGTGCCGTTACGGCGACCACGCCGGCGCAGTCGGCAGGCGCCTCGACCGCGCCGGCGCTGTTGCCCGTGGCGGCGACCACCACCACGCCATTCGCGGCGAGGTCGGTCACGGCTTGCTGCTCGATGCTGGAGCAGGTCCCGCCGCCCAGGCTCACGTTGATCACGCGCGCCGGGGTGGGGTTGGCCGGCGCGTTGGGTACGGAGAGGCCGCCAGCCCAGCGCATGCCATCCACGGTGTCCGAGAGCAGCGCGCCGCAGCGGCCGGAGACGCGCACCGGCTGGATGCGGGCGTTCCAGTCCACACCGGCGATGTTCACCCCGTTATTGGTGAGCGCGCCAAGCGTGCCTGCCACGCGGGTGCCGTGCCAGCTATTGTTGGTTGCGGTCGTGGTCGGCGTGGTGGTGCCCGGGCAGGTGAAGCCCGCCGGCACGCCGTCGCCGGCGTCGGTGGCATCCGCATCCCGTCCATCGCCGTCGTTGGCGATGGACGGATCGGTAATGAAGTCATAGCCGGGCACAATGCGGCCGGCGAGATCGGGGTGCGGCAGGTAGCCGGTATCGAGCACGGCGATCACCAGGCTGCTGCTGCCGCGCGTGCGGTCCCATGCGGGTGGCAGGTTCACGCCGCCCACCACCTGTGCGGGGGTGCCGAGGTAGGGCTGGTTGAGCGCGAACTCCGGATCGTTGGGGATGGTGTCGTGCAGCCGCAGCCAGCGGTCCGGCACCACTTCCGCGATCCGCGGATCCTGGCGCAGCCGGGCGGCGGTGCCTTCCGGGTCGGCGGCATCGCTGCCGGAGACGCTCAGCAGTTGCAAGCTGCCGCCCATCTGGCGCTTGACCGAGAGCGCCACGCCGGTGCTCTGGCGCACGCTCAGCATACGCTCGGGCAGGCCGCTGGCAGCGGCGCTGTCGCTCGCGCTGGTGGCGTTCGTGCCAGCGATTGTGCTTGTGCTGCCGTCGCGCCAGCGCACGATGAAGTTGCCGGTGTAGCGCGGCGCGGGGCGCGCGGCGGGGTCGGGGGCTGCGCTGGCCGCGGCCGGCACGCCCAGCCAGAGGGCGGCGCCAAGCGCCAGCAGCAGGGCGGCATGGGATGCCACGCGCCGCGTTTCGCCAGATCGAAATCGAAGCTGTTCCTGCATGTCTACGTTCTCCCGTTGAGCCCGCTTCGGACCGACCGCGGTTACAGCATTCAATCTTCAGTCTTCAACCTTCAGCCTTCAACGTCCAAGCCATGCATTCCGACGACAGGAACCGGGCCGCCGCCGGACTCAGCTCGCCGGCATGTCGCGGCCGACGGGCTGGGTGCGGTTCGGCTTGAGCACGCGATCAGGTTCGGCCAGCTCGATGCGAGGGGTGCCGCGCAGCGTGGCAAGCGCCTGGTCGATCGTGGCATCGGCCGACGCGGAGATCGCGGTGACCAGCCACACGCCGCCCGACATGGGTCGCTTGACGACGAAGCGGATCGGCCCGGCAATCGACGCCAGCAAGCGATCGGCGTCTTCGGACACGGTGACGGGCGGCGCGGAGAACCGCACCATGATATCGCCTACGGTGCGATCGGCGCTGATGCTGTTGAGCGGTGGCGCAGACGGGCGCTGTTGCGCCTGGCAGGCGGTCAGCGCCAGCAAGGCCAGCAGGCCGCAGGCGGCGGTAATCCGCAGTGGGCGGGCCAGTGAGCGGGAGTGCGGCTGTTTGCCGAGTGACATGGGGAAACTCCTGAAAGGTTACGGGCCAGAGGCAGAGGGCGCAGGCTGTCAGCCTGCGCTGCGCCGCGAGCGGCGCGCCTCCCGGGCCGTGCCGGTGGTGCCGCGCAGGCCTTGCGCGAGCATCTCCTCGGCGTGTTGCACCGTGGTCGCCGTCACGGTGGTCCCGCCCAGCATGCGTGCGGTTTCGACCACGCGGCCGGCGGCGTCGAGGCCGCGGATGCGCGAGCGGGTGACCGAGCCTGTGCCGTCGCGCTGGCTGGTCTCCTTGCTGACCAGCAGGTGGGCGCCGGCCTGGGCCGCCACCTGCGGCAGGTGGGTCACGCACAACACCTGGCGGGCGCGGCCGAGTTCCTGCAGGCGGCGGCCCACCACCTCGGCCACCGCGCCGCCGATGCCGGTGTCGACTTCGTCGAAGATCAGGGTGGGGGTGGGCGCGGCCTCGCTGGTAATGACGGAAATCGCCAGGCTGATCCGGGCCAGCTCGCCGCCCGACGCCACTTTGGCCAAGGGGCGCGCGCTGACGCCGGCATGGCCTGCCACCAGGAACTCGACTTGTTCCAGACCGTGGCTCTGCCCTTCGTCCAGCGGGTGCAGCGCCACCGCGAAACTGCCGCCCGCCATGGACAGGCCCTGCATGGCATCCGTCACGGCGGCCGACAGGCTCTCGACCGCCACCTTGCGGGCAGCGCCGAGATGCTGGGCGATGGTGAGGTAGGCGGCGCGGGCCGCGGCCTCGCGCGCCATCGCCTTGTTCAGGTCCTGGGCGGACTGGAGATCGTCCAGTTGCTGGCGGCGCGCCATCAGTTCGTCCGGCAACTGCTCCGGCGGCATCCGGTACTTGCGCGCGGTGGTGTGCAGCGCCTGCATGCGCGCCTCCACCACCTGCAAGCGTTCGGGGTCCAGGTCGATCCGGTCGACGTAGCGGTTGAGCGAGTGCGCGGCCTCCTCGACCTGGACCAGCGCCGGGTCCAGCGCCGCCAGTACGTCGCCCAGCGCGGGGTCGACGTCAGCCATCTGCCGCAGGCGCTGCACCACGCTGTTCAGCCCGGACAGCACCGAGCCATCGGCCTCGGACAGCGCCTCGAGCGCGGCGCGGCTGCCCTCGATCAGCCCGGCGGCATGCGACAGCCGGTTGTATTCGGCCTGGATGTCTTCCCATTCGCCAGGTTGCGGCGCCAGCTTCTCGAGCTCGCCGACCTGCCATTCGAGCCGCTCGCGTTCCAGCTGCATCTCGCGCGAGCGGTGCTCGACGGTTTCGCGCTGGCGCACGCACGCACGCCACGAGCGCCAGGCTTCGGCCACCGCGCCGGCCTGCGCGGTGAGGCCGGCATGGGCATCGAGCAGCAAGCGCTGGGCATCCGGGCGCAGCAGTAGCTGATGGGCATGCTGGCCGTGGATATCGACCAGGCGGTCGCCGATGTCGCGCAACTGGCCCAGCGTGGCGGCGGCGCCATTGATAAAGGCCTTGCCGCGCCCGCTGGCGTCGACCGTGCGGCGCAGCAGCACCGTGCCTTCGTCGCCAGTGAGATCGTGTTCGGCCAGCCAGGCGTCGAGCCCGGCCGGGGTGGAAAAGGTGGCGCTGATGCTGGCCCGGGAGGCGCCTTCGCGGACCACGCCGGCGTCGGCGCGCTCACCCAGCACCAGCGCCAGCGCATCGATCAGGATCGACTTGCCGGCGCCGGTCTCGCCGGTGAAGACGGTGAAGCCCGGGGAGAAGTCGAGGTCGAGGGTATCGACAATGACGAAATCGCGGATGGACAGGCTGCGCAGCATCGTGGTCGACGGGTCGGGGCTGGGTGATGTCAGGGGACGGATCTGGTCCGGATCGGTGCGGGCCGGGGCGGATCAGAGCCGGTTGTCTTCGCTCGGGTACTCATGCCAGTGCAGCTTCTTGCGCAGCGTGGCGTAATAGTTGTAGCCGATCGGGTGCAGCAGGTTGACGGTCTTGGCCGAGCGCCGCACCACGATGCGGTCGCCGGGCAGGAGCGAGGTCAGCGACTGCATGTCGAAGTTCACGCTGGCGTCACGCGCCGTGGCGACCTCGATCGACACTTCGGCGTCGTGCGGCAGCACGATCGGGCGGTTGGACAGCGCATGTGGGGCAATCGGCACCAGCACCAGGCCCGACAGGGTCGGGTGCAGGATCGGGCCGCCTGCCGACAGCGCATAGGCGGTCGAGCCGGTCGGCGTGGAGACGATCAGGCCATCGGAGCGCTGGTTGTACATGAAGTGGCCGTCCACCGACACCGCCAGCTCGACCATGCCTGAAATGCCGGAACGGTTGACCACGACGTCGTTAAAGGCCAGCGCGGAGAAGATCACACCATCGTCGCGCACCACCTTGGACTCCAGCAGCATGCGGGTCTCGGACTCGTAGCGGCCCGCCAGCATGTCGGGCAGCACCGAATGCACGTCCTGCAACGGGATATCGGTCATGAAGCCAAGGCGCCCGTGGTTCACGCCGATCAGCGGCACCGGGTAGCCGGCCAGCTGGCGCGCCAGGCCCAGCAGGGTGCCGTCGCCGCCGAGCACCACCGCCACATCGGCATGCTTGCCGATCTCGTCGGGCGCCAGCGCCGGATAGTCGGTCAGCCCGGTGGCCAGGGCAGTGTCTCGCTCGAACACCACATCCTGGCCGTTCCTGAGGATACAGGCGGCCAGCTCTTCCAGCGGGCCCTCGATGCCGGCTGTGGCGTACCTGCCGATCAGGGCGACGGTGCGAAATGGGGCGCGCGCGGCGCCGGGCTTGGGGAGCGAAGACATGCCGGGATTAGACCATACCGCCGTGACCATTGTCAGCAGGAGGGCGCTCGGCGCCGGGCCGGATCGGCGATGAGCCGCCCGAATAGTGAAAACTTGCGTAAAATCAGGAGCATCATGGATGAACGTGCGAAAACGCTTCTCAAAACCCTCATCGAGCGCTACATCGCCGAGGGGCAGCCCGTGGGCTCGCGGACCTTGTCGAAGTACTCGGGTCTCGACCTGTCTCCGGCCACCATCCGCAATGTGATGTCCGACCTGGAGGAAATGGGGTTCATTGCCAGCCCGCATACCTCGGCCGGGCGTATCCCCACGCCGCGCGGCTACCGGCTGTTCGTGGACACCATGCTGACCGCCCAGCCCCTGGATGGCGCGCTCAACCTGGCCGAGCTGACCGGCAAGATCCGGGGCCAGCTGCACGGCCAGCAGCTCGGGCCGCAGCGGATGATCACGTCGGCGGCGCACACCTTGTCCAACCTGTCGCAGTTCGCCGGCGTGGTGATGACGCCCAGGCGCGCCCAGGCGTTCCGCCAGGTCGAATTCATGCGGCTTTCGGACAAGCGCATCCTGCTGATTATCGTTACCCCCGAGGGCGACGTGCAGAACCGCATCATCCAGACCGAGCTGCCGTATTCCCCGTCGCAACTGGTCGAAGCCGCCAATTTCATCAACTCGCACTTTGCCGGCATGAGCTTTGACAATGTGCGCGACCACCTGCGCGGCGAGCTGCAGGCGCTGCGCATGGATATGTCGCAGCTGATGCAGGCCGCAGTGGAGGCGGGCAGCAATGCCATGGCCGAGGGGGAAGACGACCACGTCTTCATCTCGGGCGAGCGCAAGCTGCTGGAGGTGGAAGACCTGTCCTCCAGCATGGAAAAGCTGCGCCGCCTGTTCGACGTGTTCGAGCACAAGACCGGCCTGCTCAAGCTGCTCGATGTCTCCAGCCACGCCCAGGGCGTGCAGATCTTCATCGGCGGCGAGAGCAAGCTGGTGCCGCTCGAAGACATGGCGGTCATCACCGCGCCCTACGAAGTCGACGGCCAGATCGTCGGCACGCTCGGGGTGATCGGGCCGACCCGCATGGCCTACGAGCGGGTGATCCCGATCGTCGACATCACCGCGCGCCTGTTGTCCAGCGCGCTCAGCCAGAACTAGTGTTGGCCCGGCCCGGTCTCACAAACTGCCTGTCCCTCCCCCTCATCCTGTAAGCTCGGCGAGACTTGGCGGTGCGCACGCCCTGTGCCCGCACCGCCCCGCCACACCGGAAATTACATGACGTTCACCCCTGAACCGGCCTACCAGCATGGCCAGGCGCCGCGCACGGCCATCCTGCTGATCAACCTTGGCACCCCGGATGCGCCAACGCCGAAGGCGGTCGGCAGCTACCTCAAGCAGTTCCTGTCCGACCCGCGTGTCGTGGAGATTCCACGCGCGGCGTGGCTGCCGCTGCTGTACGGCATCATCGTGCCACTGCGCTCGCGCGCCTCGGCGATGAAGTATGAGTCGATCTGGCTGCGGGAGGCGCATATGACGGGTTCCCCGCTGCTGGTGCACACCGAGCGCCAGGCTCACGCCTTGCAGCTGCTGCTGAACCAGCAAGGCCATGAGGTGACAGTGGCGTGCGCCATGCGGTACGGCAATCCGTCGATCGGCTCGGTGCTGGAAGCGCTGCGCCGCCAAGGGACCGAACGCATCCTGCTGCTGCCGCTGTATCCGCAATACTCCGGCACCACCACGGCGACGGGCTTCGACGAGGTGTTCCGGGTGCTCAAGCAGTGGCGAAACCAGCCGGAGCTGCGGCTGGTCAAGCATTTCCACGACCATCCGGCCTATATTGCCGCCTTGCACCAGCAGGTGGGGGCATACTGGGCGCAGCATGGCACGCCGGATTTCGCGCGGGGCGACAAGCTGATCCTGTCGTTTCATGGCGTGCCGCGCCGCACGCTGGAGCTCGGCGATCCCTACCATTGCGAGTGCCTCAAGACCGGGCGCCTGCTGGGCGAGGCGCTGGGCTTGCAGCCCGGACAGTACCAGGTCACCTTTCAGTCGCGCTTTGGCAAGGCGGAATGGCTGCAGCCCTATACCGCGCCCACCCTGCGGGAGCTCGGCAAGGTCGGCACCGGCCGGGTAGACGTGTTCTGCCCGGGCTTTCCGGCTGATTGCCTGGAGACGCTGGAAGAGATCGCCATGGAAGGGCGCTCCGAGTTCCACGTGGCTGGCGGCAAGGTGTTCCACTACATTCCTTGCCTCAACGATTCGGAAAGCTGGATTGCCGGGCTGGCGGAGATCGGCTTGCAGCACTTGCAGGGCTGGCCGCTGCGGCTGCCGCATCCGCATGAGCTGGAGGCCCGCCGCACGCACGCGCAGACGCGCGGCGCCGCAGCATGAGCGCGGCGCTGCCCAACGGATGGAGGTGACGACATGAGCGTATCTTTCGAGGCCGATGCCCGCCTGCGCATCGACAAATGGCTGTGGTGCGCGCGCTTCTTCAAGACGCGCTCGCTGGCTGCCGAGGCGGTGGACCGTGGCAAGGTGCAGGTCAACGGCCAGGCGTGCAAGAATTCGCGCGAGGTCAAGCCGGGCGACACCGTCGTCCTGGAGGCGCACCAGCAACGCTGGGAAGTCGTGGTGAAAGGGATTGCGGGCTTGCGCGGCCCGGCCGCGGTAGCCCAGACGCTTTATGCGGAAACCGAGGCCAGCGAGGCGCGCCGGCGGCAGGATGCCGAGAACCGGCGGCTTAACGTGGAACCTGCATCGCAGCTGCAGGGACGCCCGACCAAGCGCGATCGCCGCCAGATCGACGGCGTCAGGGGGTGAGGCGCAAGGCTGCCCAAGCAGTACGGACTCACCCGGCTGGGTCAGCGAACGTAGGGAATGATGTAGTGTTTGAATACCGCCTTGCCACTGCCGTATTCGGTGTCTCGCGGCGTGAGCGCGCCGGAGAGGCAGATGAAGACTGTCATCACCGATAATGCGGCGAGAAGGAAGACCGTCAGAACAGGCAGCTTATGCATGGCTAACCTTTCGAGAGTGGCCCCACTTGAGTTGCATCGTCGACCCCGTTATTTTTGTCATTTTTATACGGTTTCATCTTAGGGGGTGCGCTGCAGCAAAGCAATATGACCCCTATTTCCGTAGACCCCGCTTTGTAACCTTGTGTTTCAGTGCACTGTCGCGGTGCGCTCTTGAAAATCCGGAGGCCTGCCACCAACTGCAGGCTACATTTGCCGATTGACCACCCGGCGGCCTGCGCCAGGCAGGCCGCGCCTTTGTTTTATACGGATCGACATGGAAGAACAGAAGCAGACGCCATCCACCACGCCGCCGCTCACGCCAGCCAGCGAGGAGCTGAACACCGCCCCGGCCGGCCAGGCCGATAACGCCGCCACCGCGGACGTGGCGGCCCAGTTGGCCGCGCTTGAAGCCAAGGCCAAGGAGAACTACGACATGTTCCTGCGGGCTACCGCGGAAGGCGAGAACATCCGCCGCCGTGCCCAGGAGGACGTCGCCAAGGCCCATAAGTTTGCCATCGAGACCTTTGCCGACTACCTGCTGCCCGTGATGGACAGCCTGCAGGCGGCACTGGCCGACGGGTCGGGCGATATCGCCAAGCTGCGCGAAGGGGTCGAACTGACCGCCCGCCAGCTCGTCAGCGCCTTCGAGAAGGGCAAGATCGTCGAGCTGAACCCGGTTGGCGAGAAGTTCGACCCGCACCGTCACCAGGCCATTTCGATGGTGCCGGCGCCGCAGGAGCCGAACACCGTGGTCACGGTGCTGCAGCGCGGCTACACGATCGCCGATCGCGTGCTGCGCCCGGCGCTGGTCACGGTGTCCGCGCCCAAGTAAGCGCCACCGCTTGGCGGTCCGCCCGGCGGGCTGGCACAAGCAACGCCCGGTGCCGCTGGCCCGGGCGTTTTTCATTGCTGGAGACGTCTATGTCCATCAAGCCAGGCAATGCCGCCGTGCCCGGCACCACCGTGGATCCGGCGTCGCACCTCGACCATCGTGCCTTCGAAGTGTTCGGCATGCGCGAGGTGGACGGCGCCGGCATTGATGGCGCTATCGCCGCCGCCGGCGATGCGCTGGTCTGCGTGTTTTTCTGGGGCGTGGACTGCTTCAATTGCGAGATGGCCAAGAAGGCCATGCTAGCCAATCCAGACCCGGTGCGGTTGCTGGAACTGCACTGGCTGCACGCCAACGTCTATGCGCACCCCGATATGGGCAAGCGATTCGGCCTGCACGGCATTCCGGTCTTCATGTTCTTCCACAAGGGCAAGAAGCTGGGGCGGGCCACCGGCTGGCATGGGCAGGGCCAGTTTGCCGCGGCGGTGGCCAACGCACGGCTGAAGGCCAGCGGCAAGCCGCTGGCTGGTTAGGCGCGTCGGCGCGTCAGCGTGCCAGCGCGTATCCCAGCCGGAATTGCCAAGGCAGCTTGCGGTTGTAGTCCAGCAAGCTCTCGCCGTAGCCGATGAAATAGCCCGCCATCAGGTAACCCGCCGTGCCGGGGATCAGCCTGGCCAGCGGATACGTCACCGATGCGTCGACGCTGCCGTAATACTTCTGCGTGCCTTTGCGCAGGGTGGTGGCGAACTCCCATGCGTCCGGCTTGCCGTAGGCCAGTTTCAGGTCCATGTAGCCGCGATAGCGGGCAATGTCAGAGTTGTCGTTCTTCTCGACGTAGTAGTACAGCTTGGGCGACACGCTCCAGTGCCAGTTGCTTATGTCCCCCAGGAAAAACGTGGGTTTGACGAACACCGTATTGATGCTGCGCGACTGGGCGCCATCGCGGCCATTCGACTCATGCTCCAGGCCGGCCGCGAGCGAGAGCCGGCTGATCACGCGGTTCTGCACGCCGGCATCCGACAGGTAATAGAACAGGCTTGGGCGGTAGTTGGTGTCGCGGAACGGCCGTGAGTCGCTCGACAGATCCCACAGGGAGAACTGCGTGTAGCCGAAGTACAGGTTCTCAAGCACGCCGTGCGAAGCCGGATTCTCGCCTTGGTAGATGCGGAACTTGAAGCTGAACTGGAACTTGGCGTTGGCCCCGCCATGCACCCCGACCAGGAAGTACATCGGGTCGTTGAAGGTCAGCCGGCCCTGGTCGCGCAGGTCCGCCGGGACGGGCGCCGCCTGGCTGGCGGCTGCTACGGGAATGACAGGCACGGTCGACACAGCAGTGGTGCTTCCTTCGGCGCTTGTGGCGGGTGCGGGGGGCGCCGCGACCTGGGCCGACCGCGGATCGTCGGCGCGCGGGGCGCGGTTGAGCGTGACCAGCACAGGCGCGGCGTCGATGTCCACGGGATCCAGTCGGACCACGCCGCGCAGGTTGGGCGGCAACGGCGCACTGTACTCGACGGTGCGGTGCTCGCCCTTGCGCAACTTGATCGTCGAGGGGGCCGCAGTGGCGCGCTGCATGCTGAGCCTGACAGGGGCCTGCAGATCGGCCGAAGCCGTGACGTCGATCGCCTGGGGGACCAGGAAGCTGCGGTTCGCGCCGTCAGCGCTCAGCAACAAGGTCAGGGTCAGGGGCTTGGTGCCGTCGACCACCTTCGGCGGTTGCAGCAACGCCACGGCGGCGTGGCTAGATAGCGGCCCGGCGGCCACGAGGGCGAGTGCCAGCAGGAGAGCGGGCGGCTTGGCCGTGGCGCGGCAGATCTCGGGCTTGAGCGTGCTGAGCATGGGAGGCGGCAGCGCATCCTCGTGAAGAGGTGATGCGCACGCGGCAGGATATTGTGACGCGGCACAGCCTATCACGTGCCTATCACGCCATGCGCCAGATTTTTGTGCTGTTTTGTACTCAACAAAAATGTGGCTGAGGCATTACTTAACGGGTG
The DNA here is from genome assembly GCF_058809705.1 of Cupriavidus sp. MPR-AND1C. Lineage (NCBI taxonomy): Bacteria > Pseudomonadati > Pseudomonadota > Betaproteobacteria > Burkholderiales > Burkholderiaceae > Cupriavidus > Cupriavidus sp. MPR-AND1C. The sequence continues at coordinate 28,510 of NZ_JBXASU010000030.1, forward strand.
GCGCGGCGCTGTATCGCGGCAATGTATTGCTCGCCATCCGGCGGCATGCCGGTGCGTTGCGCCTGCCAGAGCATTTCACCGAGGCACTCCATGACCTGATGCTGCGCTTCGTGCGGCGAATCCAAACGCTGCGCCAGGGATTCGTAGGCGCGGCGGATGCCTGGGGGCTGGTCGATGGAAACCTGCTCGGAAATCGACAGGTGCATGGCCAGGTGCAGGAACGGATTGGTCTGGCCGCCTTCAGGCGTGTAGTCCTGAGTTAGCGCGCCTTCCGTGTCGGTGAGCAGGCTGTGATACTCGGGATGCTCGCCGATCCAGTCGACGGCAATGACTTCGAGGGGGGTGAGGACGCTGCCTGCGCGTTGCTTCTGCCAGGCTTCACAGAAAAAACGGCGGACTTCTTCGCGGGAGGGATTGAACATGATGGCGCTATTGTAAACGAGCTCTTCCACTGCTGCAGCGCAGCGCAAGCCGGCCTCCCGCAAGCTGACCGAATTGGCTTGCCAGCTACTAGAATGCGGCGTTGCCTGGCGTCGCCGGGTCCATTTCCTGCCCAGCGCGCCACCATGTCCGATCCCCGTTCCTCCGCCGCCCGTGTCCGGCAGCCCCTGCGCCATGCCCGCGAGCAACTCGCGGGCGTGTTGCTGATCGCCCTGTCGGCCAGCGCCTTTGGCGCCATGGCGATCTTCGCGCGCTTTGCTTACGACGCGGGCACCGATGTCTACGGCCTGCTGGCGGTGCGTTTCGTGCTGGCCGCGGGCGCGCTGGCGCTGGCGATGCGCCTGCGCGGCGTCAGCCTGCCGGGCTGGCGCAAGGTGCTGGCGCTGGCCGCCATGGGCGGCATTGGCTATGTTGGCCAGTCGTTCTGCTTTTTCACCGCGCTCAATCATGCCCAGGCCAGCCTGGTGGCCTTGCTGCTTTACCTGTATCCGCTCTTCGTCACCATCCTCGCCGCCGTTTTCCTCAAGGAACGGCTCGGCACCGCATCCGTGATCGCGCTCGTGTTGTGCTCGGTGGGGGCGGGGCTAACGGTGGGTGGTGGCCAGGGCTCGGCGCTGGGCATCGGGCTTGGCCTGGCCTCGGCCGCGATCTACTCGGTCTACATCATCGTGGGCGCGCGCGTGACGGCGGGCGTCAATCCTCTGGCCACCACCACCGTGGTGTGCAGTGCGGCGGCGGTGGTCTACGTCGTGGTGGGGGTGTTGCGCGCGGGAGCCGGCGTGCCGCCTCAGTTCCCGCAAAGCGCGGCCGGCTGGCTGGCGTTGCTGGCGATCGCGCTACTGTCCACGGTACTGGCGATCCTGGCCTTTTTTGCCGGCTTGCAACGGCTCGGCGCGGCGCGGGCTTCGATGTTGTCCACCCTGGAGCCGGTGGTGACGGTGGTGTTGGCGGCGCTTTTGCTCGGGGAGCATGTCGGGATGACACAGGCGCTGGGCGGCGGCTTGATCCTGGCGGGCGTGCTTTGGCTGACCAGCAAGGGTTCCGGCGCGCAGGATGTGCAACAGAATTGAACCCCTTGCTCAAATCGCTTGCGTGGCGAGGGGCGGCGTCTTAGATACAATCCGGTTCTCACTATTTGTTCAGGAACCGACCGCATGAAACCGATCGACCAGGTTGCAATCGCCCAGCTGTTCACCGAAGCGCGTACGCACAACGTGTGGCAAGACCGCCAAGTGGACGATGCCGTGCTTCACCAGATCTATGACGCGATGAAGTTTGGCCCGACGGCTGCCAACGGTTCGCCGGCCCGCATCGTGTTCGTCAAGAGCGCGGCGGAAAAGGCTCGCCTGGTCGAGTGCGTGTCCGCAGGTAACGTCGAGAAGACCCGCTCGGCACCGGTCACTGCGATCGTCGCATTCGACAACGCCTTCCACGATCAGCTGCCCAAGCTGTTCCCGCACGCCGATGCGCGTTCGTGGTACGCCGGCCAGCCGGAAAAGATCGCCCGCGACGCGCTGATGAACAGCTCGCTGCAAGGCGGCTATTTCATCCTGGCCGCGCGCGCCCTCGGCCTGGATTGCGGCCCGATGGCCGGTTTCGATGCTGGCAAGGTGAATGCCGCCTTCTTCGCCGATGGCAAGTGGTCGGTCAATTTCCTCGTGAACCTGGGCTATGGCGAGGCCGACAAACTGTTCCCGCGCAGCCCGCGCCTGTCGTTCGACGAAGCCTGCCGGATCGTTTGAGCGCAAGCGCTGCCAGATAGGTAAAGACCCGCCTCGCGCGGGTCTTTTTTTGCCTGTCCGTTGTGCCTGTGCTCAGAGGCGCGGCGCCTCGGTCTTCTCGCGGTATTCGCACAGCGGCTCGATCGCGCAATGCCAGCACTCGGGCTTGCGTGCCTTGCAGACATAGCGCCCATGCAGGATCAGCCAGTGGTGCGCATCGTGCATGAACTCCGGCGGCACGGTCTTGAGCAGCTTCTGCTCCACCACTTGCACGTTCTTGCCGGGCGCCAGGCCGGTGCGGTTGGCTACCCGGAAGATATGCGTGTCGACGGCAATGGTGGCCTCGCCGAACGCCGTATTCAGTACCACGTTGGCCGTCTTGCGGCCCACGCCCGGCAGAGCTTCCAGCGCGGCCCGGTCGCGCGGCACCTGGCCGCCGTGCTGCTCGACCAGGATGCGGCAGGTTGCTATGACATGCTTGGCCTTGGTCTTGTACAGGCCGATGGTCTTGATGTACTCAATCAGCCCGTCCTCGCCCAGCGCCAGCATCTGCTCCGGGCTGTGCGCCACGGGGTAGAGCTTGCGCGTGGCCTTGTTCACGCCCACGTCAGTGGCCTGCGCGGACAGCAGCACAGCAATCAGCAGCTCGAACGGCGAGCTGTATTCCAGCTCGGTGACTGGGGTCGGGTTGACTTCGCGCAGTGTCTCGAACAAGGCGCGGCACTTGGCAGCGTTCATTAGTCCTTGAGGGCTGGGTTGGAGCCGGGCACGGCATCCGGATCGGCCTGGCCAGGTGTGGCGATAAGGCCGGCCTTGGCGCGGCGGGCCTCGGCGGCGTTGATCTGCGCCTGCACGGCAGGGGAGACGTTCTCGGTATTGCGCGGCTGCACCGCTTGTTGCTTCAGGCGCGCCCGCTCGATGGCGGCCTGGATGATGGCCTGCTTGCGTGCCCGCGCCGCCTGTTCCTCTTCGCTTTGCGGGGCTTCGGCTTGCAGCGCCTGCAGTTTGGCGGCGGCCTTGGCCGCCAGGCGCGCATCGTTCTCCTCGCGCTCGCGCACGAGCCGCGAGCGGCGGGCGAGGTAGCGCGCGTGGGCCTCGTCCGCTTGCGCCTGCGACCAGGCGGCCCAGCCGGTGCGCTGCGCGGTGACGGGAACCATGGCAATGCAGTCGACGGGGCAGGGGGCCACGCAGAGGTCGCAACCGGTGCACCAGTCCACCAGCACGGTATGCATCTGCTTGGGCGCGCCAACGATGGCGTCGACCGGGCAAGCCTGGATGCACAGCGTGCAGCCGATGCACAGCGCTTCGTCGATCACTGCCACCGCGCGGGCCTGCTCCACGCCCCGCTCCGGGTCCAGCGGCTGCGGCGGCGTGCCGAGCAGCGCCGACAGGCGGCGGATGCCCTCTTCCCCGCCCGGCGGGCAGCGATTGCCGGCTGCTTCGCCCGCTGCCATGGCTTCGGCGTAGGGACGGCAGCCGTCGAAGCCGCACTTGGTGCATTGGGTCTGCGGCAGCAGGGCTTCGAGGCGATCGGCGAGGGTCTGGGAAATGGCGGTCACGACTGCTTTTGGGGTTTGCGGGTACGGCGTGGATGCCGTTCTCTTTTTTCCTGGCTGGAACGGGCACGCGGCAGGGATTATCCCCGATTTCGCCGCAGTGCAGAAACGCGCGATGATGCGCCCTTTGCCGGGCCACTGCGCGCAGGTTGCCCTGTGCCATAATCCGCGCAACGATTCACCAGCCGTCGCATGCGAAACGAAACCAGAACCAAGCGGGACCCCGAGGGAACACGCCGCCGCATCCTCGATGCGGCCACCGAAGAATTTGCCAAGGGCGGCCTGGCAGGGGCACGCGTCGACCAGATCGCGCGCCGCGCCGAGACCAACGAGCGCATGCTGTACTACTACTATGGCAGCAAGGAAGGCCTGTTCCTGGCCGTCCTTGAAAAACAATATGCGGAGTTTCGCGCCGCCGAGGAGCAGTTGCACATCGTCGAGGAGGATCCCGTTGCGGCGGTCCGCACGCTGGCTCGCTTTGTCTGGGACTGGTACTACCGCAATCCCGAGTTCATCCGCCTGGTCAACAGCGAGAACCTGCACGAGGCGCGCCACCTGAAGAAGTCCACCCAGCTGCACCAGTTGATCAACCCGGTGGTTAACGTGCTCGCGGATATCGTCAAGCGGGGCCAGCGGCAGGGGGTGTTCCGCGACAACGTCGATGTCTCGCAGCTATACCTGACGATCTCCGCGCTTGGCTACTACGTGCTGTCCAACCGTTACACCATCAGCGCGGTGATCGGGCGCGACGTGGCGGCGCAGGATGAGCACGAGCGCTTTGCCGAGTTGCACACCGATATGCTGCTGGCCTACCTGGAGCGCCGCTGAGGCAGCTTGCAGCCCCATAAAAAACGCCCGCAGCTTGCGGGCGTTTTTTATGGGGCTGCAGCTTAAGCGCCGTGACTCAACGATGCTTGAGCACGAAATCGCGCAGTTCCGGGTAAATCTCCTGGCGCCAGCGGCGGCCGGAGAAGATCCCGTAGTGGCCGCACTTGGCCGCGGTGATGTGTTGCTTGCGCGCTTTGGGAATGCCCGCGCAGAGCTCATGCGCCGCGGCGGTCTGGCCGGCCCCCGAGATGTCGTCCAGTTCGCCCTCGATCGTCAGTAGCGCGGTGCCCTTGATGTCCTGCGGGCGCACCGGCTGGCCATCGATCTCCCAGGTGCCGTTGGCAAGCCGGAATTCCTGGAACACTTCGCGGATGGTGTCGAGGTAGTACTCGGCGTCCATGTCGAGCACGGCGTTGTACTCGTCGTAGAAGCGCACGTGGGCTTCCGCGTCGTCGGCATCGCCCTCGACCAGGTTCAGGTAGTAATCGTAGTGCGAGGACAGGTGGCGGTCGGGGTTCATCGCCACGAAGCCGGCGTGCTGCAGGAAGCCCGGATACACCTTGCGGCCATGGCCCGGGTAGTTCGCCGGCACCGTATAAATCACATTGTTCTCGAACCACTCGAACGACTTGTTGGTCGCGAGCGAATTCACGGCCGTCGGGCTGCGCCGTGCGTCGATCGGCCCGCCCATCATGGTCATGGTCTTTGGCGTCTTCTCGCCGGCGGATGCCAGCAGGGAGATGGCCGCGAGCACCGGGACCGTAGGCTGGCACACGGAGATCACATGCAGGTTCTCAGCGCCGATATGGCGGATGAAGTCCTGGATGTAGTGGATGTAGTCCGCCAGGCGGAAACGGCCGTCCTCGATCGGGACCATGCGGGCATCGATCCAGTCGGTCACATAGACCTTGTGGTCCTGCAGCAAGGTCTTCACGGTGTCGCGCAGCAGCGTGGCATGGTGGCCCGACAGGGGGGCGCACACCAGCACCACCGGCTCATCCTTGAGCAGCTTGATGGTCTCCGGATCGTCGGCATAGCGCTTGAAGCGCACCAGCTTGCAGAAGGGCTTTTCGATGATCGTCTGTTCGACGATCGGGATGTTCCGGCCGTTGGAGCGTACCGATTTGATATCGAATTCGGGTTTTTCGTATTCCTTGCCGAGTCGGTACAGCAACTCGTAGCCGGCAGCCAGTCGCGTGGCGCCGGGCACCAGGGACATCGGGCTCAGGGGATTGGTAAAGGTCTTGGCCGTAGCCTGCGCCCATGCGGTAAGCGGGTGCAGCATCGAGCGCTGGAATTCATGCAGCTGGTAAAGCATGACGTGGTCCCTATCAGGCTGGGGGCGAAGCTGGAATTCAACGCCTGGACAATACAAATACAACAAACACAGTTGCTAATGTGTTACCGATTATGCGCGTAATCGAACGATCGTGCGATGCAGCATATACCCTAAGGTACGCTCGCATCGGAAAAAGACAATAGGACAAACACCGTACTTCTCGATGACAAATGCAAAAGAACGTGAAAAATTGTCATGAGATACGAAAAAGACGACCGAAGTCGCCTTTTTGTGCACTTTTACGCGTATTGCGTTACAGCACGGCGGCGATGGCGTTGACCACCGCGTCAATGTTGCGGCTGTTCAGCGCGGCCACGCAGATGCGGCCTGTGCCCACGGCGTAGATGCCGTGCTCGTTGCGCAGCACGTCGACCTGGGCCGAGTTCAGGCCCGAGTACGAGAACATGCCGCGCTGGGACTTGACGAAGGAGAAGTCGCCCGGCACGCCCTTGGCGGCCAGCTTGTCCACTAGCGCATGGCGCATCAGCTTGATGCGGTCGCGCATCTCGCCCAGTTCCTGCTCCCACATGGCGCGCAGCTCCGGGCTGTTCAGCACGGTGGCGACCACGGTGCCGCCGTGGGTCGGCGGGTTGGAGTAGTTGGTGCGGATGACGCGCTTGACCTGAGACATCACGCGCTGGGCTTCTTCCTTGCCCGTGGTGACGATCGACAGCGCGCCCACGCGCTCGCCGTACAGGGAGAAGCTCTTCGAGAACGAGCTCGACACGAAGAACGGCAGGCCGGATTCGGCGAACAGGCGCACGGCGGCGCCATCCGGCTCGATGCCTTCCGCGAAGCCCTGGTAGGCCATGTCGAGGAACGGGATCAGGTTGCGTTCCTTGATCAGTTCCACCACCTGCTTCCACTGCTCGGCCGACAGGTCAACGCCGGTCGGGTTGTGGCAGCAGGCGTGCAGCACCACGATGGTGTTGGCGGCGTACGACTTGAGCGACTCCACCATACCGGCGAAATTCAGGCCGTGGCTGGCAGCATCGTAGTAGGCGTAGTTGATCACGGGGAAACCGGCTGCCTCGAACAGGGCACGGTGGTTTTCCCAGCTCGGGTCGCTGATGGCGACCTTGGCGTCCGGGTACAGGCGCTTGAGGAAGTCGGCGCCGATCTTCAGCGCGCCGGTGCCGCCGAGTGCCTGGGCGGTCACAACACGGCCTTCGGTGATCAGCGGCGATTCCTTGCCGAACAGCAGGGTCTGCACGGCCTGGTCATAGGCGGCGATGCCTTCGATCGGCAGGTAGCCACGCGGGGTGGCGGTGGTCAGGCGGGCCTTTTCGGCTTCCTGCACGGCGCGCAGCAGAGGGATTTTCCCTTCGTCGGTGAAGTACACGCCAACACCCAGATTGACCTTGGTGGCACGGGTATCGGCATTGAAGGCTTCATTCAGGCCCAGGATCGGGTCGCGCGGGGCCATCTCGACGGCAGAAAACAAACTCATTTGGGATCTCGTGGTCAGCTATGTAACAAAACGGGAAGGCGTAGAATGCTCCGGACTGCGCTCGGGAGTGCGGGCGACCCCCATCTTGATACCTGGCCGCCAACCCCAAGATTCTAGCGTATCTGCCCGTTTTCCTGAGGTTTTCCCCTGCCAGCTTATGTCGAATCTCGTTGAAGTCGCGCCCGCGCTGGATGAAGAGAAGTTCGCGACCTTTCCCGGCTCGCCGTTCCAGCTTTACCAGCCCTATCTGCCGGCGGGCGATCAGCCCGAGGCGATCCGCCAACTGGTCGAGGGTGTGGAGGACGGCCTGTCTTACCAGACCCTGCTGGGGGTGACCGGTTCGGGCAAGACCTTCACCATGGCCAACGTGATTGCCCGCATGGGCCGTCCGGCCATCGTGTTCGCGCCCAACAAGACGCTGGCCGCGCAGCTGTATTCCGAGTTCCGCGAGTTCTTCCCGCGCAATGCCGTGGAATACTTCGTCAGCTATTACGACTACTACCAGCCCGAAGCCTACGTGCCGCAGCGCGACCTGTTCATCGAGAAGGATTCCTCGATCAACGAGCATATCGAGCAGATGCGGCTGTCGGCCACCAAGAGCCTGCTGGAGCGGCGCGACACCATCATCGTGGCCAGCGTCTCGGCCATCTACGGTATCGGCAATCCGTCCGAGTACCACAAGATGATCCTGACGCTGCGCACCGGCGACAAGATCAGCCAGCGCGATGTGATCGCGCGCCTGATCGCCATGCAGTACACCCGCAACGAGACCGATTTCCAGCGGGGCACTTTCCGCGTGCGCGGCGATACGCTGGACATCTTCCCGGCCGAGCATGCCGAGCTGGCGGTGCGCGTCGACATGTTCGACGACGAGATCGATTCGCTGCAGTTCTTCGACCCGCTCACCGGGCGGGTGCGGCAGAAGATCCCGCGCTTCACGGTCTATCCGTCGAGCCACTACGTGACCCCGCGCGAGACCGTGCTGCGGGCGATCGAGGACATCAAGGTAGAACTGCGCGAGCGCCTGGACTTCTTCTATAAGGAGAACAAGCTGGTGGAGGCGCAGCGGCTGGAGCAGCGCTCCCGCTTCGACCTGGAAATGCTCTCCGAGCTCGGGTTCTGCAAGGGCATCGAGAATTACTCCCGCCATCTGTCGGGCGCCAAGCCGGGCGATCCGCCGCCAACGCTGGTCGATTACCTGCCGCAGGACGCGTTGATGTTCCTGGACGAGTCGCACGTGCTGATGGGTCAGTTCAACGGCATGTACAACGGCGACAAGGCGCGCAAGACGACCCTCGTCGATTATGGCTTCCGGCTGCCGTCCGCTCTGGACAACCGCCCCCTCAAGTTCTCGGAGTTCGAGGGCAAGATGCGGCAGGTGATGTTTGTCTCCGCCACGCCGTCCAACTACGAGAACGAGCACGCGGGCCAGGTGGTGGAGCAGGTGGTGCGGCCCACCGGCCTGGTCGATCCGATCATCCACGTGCGTCCCGCGACCACGCAGGTTGACGACCTGCTGTCAGAGATCCACCAGAAGGTTTCCGTCGGCGAGCGCGTGCTGGTGACCACGCTGACCAAGCGCATGTCCGAGCAGCTCACGGAGTTTCTGACGGAGAATGGCGTCAAGGTGCGTTACCTGCACTCGGACATCGATACGGTGGAGCGCGTGGAGATCATTCGCGACCTCCGCCTGGGTACCTTCGACGTGCTGGTCGGCATCAACCTGCTGCGCGAGGGCCTGGATATTCCGGAAGTCTCGCTGGTGGCAATTCTCGACGCTGACAAGGAAGGCTTCCTGCGCGCCGAGCGTTCGCTGATCCAGACCATCGGCCGCGCGGCCCGTAACGTCAACGGTACCGCCATCCTGTACGCGGACCGGATGACCGATTCGATGAAGCGGGCGATCGGTGAGACGGAGCGCCGCCGCGCCAAGCAGATCGCGTTCAATGAAGCCAATGGCATCGTGCCGCGCGGCGTGGTCAAGCGCATCAAGGACATCATCGACGGGGTCTACGACCCGGGCGAGGTCAAGGCCGAGCTGCTGGCCGCGGAAGAGCGCGCCAAGTACGAGGACATGAGCGAGAAGCAGGTTGCGAAGGAGATCAAGCGGCTGGAGAAGCAGATGTTCGAGCACGCCAAGAATCTCGAGTTCGAGAAGGCCGGGCAGGTGCGCGACCAGTTGGCCAAGCTCAAGCGCCAGATCTTTGGCGCCAGCGGCGATGGGGAGCACCTGCCGCCGGCCGCCGCGGCCGCGTCCTGAGGGCGTGAGCCCTGCCTTGCCCACACGCCTGCGGGATGCAGGCGTGCTGCCCGGCTACCGCCTATAGTGGGAATCCCGGACAGTGGTGAGGAGATGATCCATGGTCAAGTTCGCTCTGTGGGTTCCGCTGCATGCGAAGCCCGGCAAGGAAAAGGAAGTCGAGGAATTCCTGCTCGCCGGCCTGCCGCTGGTACAGGCCGAAGCCGGCACCACGGCATGGTTTGCGCTGCGGCTCGGGCCATCCATGTTCGGCATCTTCGATGCGTTTCCCGATGAGGCGGGGCGCAACGCCCATCTCTGCGGCAAGGTGGCCGAAGCCCTGATGGCCAAGGCGCCCGACCTGTTCGCCAAGCCGCCCTCCATCGAAAAGCTCGATGTGCTGGCGGCCAAGCTGCCCTGAGCCGATTTGCTAGCTAGCCCTTCGGGGGCAGCGAGCGCAAGCGCTTGTTGACTTCCAGCAGGGTGTCGCACTCGTCCGCGCTGGCGGCCTTGCGCTTGCCGATGAAGTCCACGATGGCGCGCAGCGGTTCGCGTTGCGTGGCGCATGCGGTGGCCGGTTCCGGTATCGAGGCAGGGGCAGCGCAGGCTGCGCCAATTTCTTTCTCCAGGCTGTGCCGGACCACGGTGAGCAGGCTCTCGCAGCCTGCGCCGGAGGCGGCATCCGCATCGGCGGACGGTTCGGCGGCGTCGGCCAGGCTTGCGCAAAGCAGAAGGGGCGCCAGGAGGAGTGGGCTGAGGCGGAGGTTCACCGCACGATTATGCGGTGGGCTGCACCTTTGCGTCATCTTTTTTGCCCGGCGGCCTAGACCGGCGTACCGGCGCTCGCGTGAGCGCGGTCCCGTTGGCAGGGCTGTAGAATCCGGCTTCGGTGTGGCAGCCGCGCCCGGTGCGCCGGCTGCAAGCCCGTCGCGCGTGCCGCGTTTTGTTGCCTTGTTTTCGGCGCCGGATAGCGCCATACGCCGATGAAGAAATACGCCATCTTGATGTGTTGCATGGGAAACATATGCCGTTCTCCGACTGCGGAGGGCGTGCTGCGCGCCAAGCTGGAGCCGGTTGGCCTGGCCGATCTGGTCGAGCTGGATTCCGCCGGCACGCATGGCTATCACATCGGGCGCGCGCCGGATGCGCGCTCCCAGCGTCATGCGCTGGCCCGTGGCTATGACCTCTGCGCGCAACGCGCGCGCCAGGTCATGGCGCAGGATTTCGCCCGTTTCGACCTGCTGCTTGCCATGGACCGGGACAACCTGGCGGCGCTGCGCGCCATCTGCCCGCCTGGCCGCGAGGACAAGCTGCGCCTGCTGATGAGTTTCGCCAGCCGGCACGCCGCGGACGAAGTGCCGGATCCGTACTACGGCGAGGGTGATGGCTTCGAGCGCGTGCTCGACTATGTCGAAGACGCTTGCGATGGCGTGATCGCCATGCTGCGTGCCCAGGGGCTTGGCGGCGCCACCTGATCGCGCTCGGCCGCCCATGCAGCCTTTCCATTACTTTCACGAGAATTCATGTTTCGTTCCCTGTTCCGCAAATGGCGCGAGTCGCGCAATGCCAGCCTGCAACTCGACGCAATCCTGGCGGCAGCGGACCCGGAGTCGCCGCTGGCGGACCGTAACGGCTGGCTGATCGAGCTGGGCTACTGGATCCGGCGCGACGGGCTGCCGGGCGCCGAAGGCGTGGCGGCCGACAAGAGCCGCCGGGAGCACGTGCGGCTGCGCTACCTGCTGCAGGTGCTTGGCCGCAATCCGGAAGTGGCGGGGCGCTTTGCCCGCATGGTGCGTGCCATCGTGCGCGATAACGATCCGGTCACTTTGCTGTGCGACACCGGCGTGGCTTCCCACCCGGGCTTCTGGAGCGAGGTGCTGAACCGGCTGCAGGCGCGGTTCCTGCCCCCTCCGCCCAACCGCAGCGATATGGCGGGCCTGTTCGCGCTGCTGTTTATCGATGACAACGATGCCGACTGGGTCGAGGCGCTCGATGGCGACCTGCTCGAACGGCTGGCGGCCGTGCTGCGTACCGACGACCCGCAAGCGCCGGGCGACGCTGCCGAGCTGCCTGAATGGGATCGTTTCGACCGCACGCTGACCACCAGCATCCAGGTGCTGGTCAGCCAGGTGCGTGCTACCGGACTGAGCCAGGCGATTCGCTCGCGGCTCAAGGGCAAGGTGCAGGACACGCCGTTCTTCCGGCTGGACAGCGCTGTGCAAGCCCTGTGCGAAGAGGAGGAGGCAGCGCGCGGCGGCGAGGCTTTTGCGCACCGGCTCAACTATTTCCACGCGCTGCTCGACGGCTGCCACCAGGCGGCTCAGCGCGTGTACGACGACCTGGAGGAGAACGGCGTCTCGGTGGAAGTGGTGTTCCAGATCGAGCGCATGAAGGTCCGGCTCGCGCGCATCGAACTGTTGCTGGCTACCTGGGTTGAGCCGCAGCGGCGCGGCCGGCACGCCCACCTGATCGCGGCGCTGATCCGCTCCACCCAGGCGCGACGCAGCATCGGGCACCTGGCGGGCACCTCGTTTTCGCAACTGGCGCGCAAGGTGGTTGAGCGTTCGGCCGAGACCGGTGAGCACTACATCACGCGCGATCGCCGCGAGTATCGTGAGCTGATGCGGGCCGCTGCCGGTGGCGGCTTGATCACCGTGGGCACGGTCTATCTCAAGTTCCTGATCTATGGCCTGCACCTGGACAAGTTCATCGAGGGCCTGCTGGCCTCGCTCAACTATGCGGGCAGCTTCCTGGTGATCCACTTCGCGCATTTCACCCTGGCCACCAAGCAGCCGGCGATGACCGGCCCGGCGCTGGCGCACCGGCTCGATGCGGTCGGCAGGCCGGAGGGGCGGGAGATCTTCGTTGAAGATACCATCGCCATGATCCGCTCAAACGCCGCGGCGATTTTCGGCAACCTGGCGGTGGTGTTCCCGGTGGCGATGGGCATCCAGTGGCTCGCCAACCGCATCCTGGGCGCCAACCTGATCACACCCGCCAAGGCGATCGCCACCATCGAGTCGTTTTCCATTCTTGGCCCCACGCCGATCTACGCGATCTTCACGGGGGTACTCTTGTGGTTGTCCAGCCTCGTGGCGGGATGGGCCGACAACTGGTTCGCGCTGCACAAGGTGCATGACGTGATGGCGTACAACCGCCGCCTGCGCTATGTGCTGGGTGCGCGGGGAGCAACGCGGATGGCAGACTTCTGGAAACGCAATATGTCGGGGATCGCTGCCAATGTGTCGCTGGGACTGCTGCTCGGGCTGGGACCGGAGATCCTCAGTTTCTTCGGCCCCCACATGGAAGTGCGGCATGTCACATTGTCGACCGGCTCGGTGGGCACCGCGATCGGCGTGCTGGGCCTTGCCGTGCTGAAGATGCCGTCGTTCTGGCTGGCGGTGGCGGGCATTGCGCTGATGGGGTTGCTGAACGTCGCGGTGAGCTTCGCGCTGGCGTTCAATATGGCATTGCGCTCACGCAACCTGCGGCCGGTGGATCGCCGGGCGCTGAGTTCAGCCGTGCGGCGGCGCATTCTGAAACACCCCTGGTCGCTGATCGTGCCGCCGCGCGCGCCCGTTGGCGGGGCCTCGGCGGAGCAGGGGCAGGTTTGATGCGATGCGGCAGGGGTACTTGACTGAATTAGTCGACTTCTTTTATACTTGACCAAAATGATCAAGTACTCCCCAGCATCATGAGACTGACGACCAAAGGCCGCTTTGCGGTAACCGCCATGATTGACCTGGCCATGCGCCAGGATCAGGGTCCCGTTACGCTAGCGGGCATCAGCCAGCGCCAGAAAATATCCCTCTCTTACCTCGAGCAGCTGTTCGGTAAGCTGCGCCGCCACGAGATCGTGGAAAGCGTGCGCGGCCCGGGCGGCGGCTACAGTCTTGCCCGCAAGGCGGAAGACGTGACGGTGGCGGACATCATCATCGCAGTCGATGAGCCGCTCGACGCCACGCAATGCGGCGGAAAGGGTAATTGTAACGGAGATGAGGGAACCGGTCGCTGCATGACCCACGAACTGTGGGCCACGCTGAACCAGAAAATGGTCGAGTATCTCGATTCCGTCTCCCTGAAGAACCTGGTCGACCAGCAGCGCGCCAAGTGTCCCGCGGTGTTGCACGACATGCGCGAGGAGTCGGCTGCGCAAACCGTGGCCGCGCCGATCGGCAAGCCGGACAAGCAGGAAAAGCCCGCGCGTGCGCGGGTGGTGAATTCGGTTTTCAGCCTGGCTCAGTCGTAAGACGGGCAGCCGGCAAGAGAACAGAGAGCAACGTCAAGCATAGCGGTCCCTAAAAGGCAGTCATAACGATGAGCACCCCACATTTCCCCATCTACATGGATTACTCAGCCACCACGCCGGTAGACCCGCGCGTGGCGGACAAGATGATTCCGTACTTGCGTGAACAGTTCGGCAATCCGGCTTCGCGCAGCCACGCCTACGGCTGGGATGCCGAGCGCGCGGTGGAAGAAGCGCGTGAGCAGGTGGCGGCACTGGTGGGCGCCGATCCGCGCGAGATCGTGTGGACATCGGGCGCAACCGAGTCCAACAACCTCGCCATCAAGGGTGCGGCCAATTTCTATTCGGGCAAGGGCAAGCACCTGATCACGGTGAAGACCGAGCACAAGGCTGTGCTCGACACCACCCGTGAGCTGGAGCGCCAGGGCTTCGAGGTGACCTACCTCGACGTGCAGGAAAACGGCCTGGTCGACATCGAAGTGCTAAAGGCGGCGATCCGCCCTGACACGATCCTGGTGTCGGTGATGCTGGTCAACAACGAGATCGGGGTGATCCAGGACGTGGCGCAGATCGGCGAGATCTGCCGCGCCAAGGGCATCATCTTCCATTGCGACGCGGCCCAGGCCACCGGCAAGGTGGCGATCGACCTGAACACGCTGAAGTGCGACCTGATGTCGTTCTCGGCACACAAGACCTACGGCCCGAAGGGCGTGGGCGCGCTGTACGTACGCCGCAAGCCGCGCGTGCGCCTGGAAGCGCAGATGCACGGCGGCGGTCACGAGCGCGGCATGCGTTCGGGCACGCTGGCCACGCATCAGATCGTGGGCATGGGCGAAGCTTTCCGCATCGCCCGCGAGGAAATGGCTACGGAAAACGAACGTATCCGCATGCTGCGCGATCGCCTGTGGCGTGGCCTGTCGGGCATGGAAGAGGTCTACCTCAACGGTGACCTGGAACAACGCGTGCCGCATAACCTCAATGTCAGCTTCAACTTCGTCGAAGGCGAATCGCTGATCATGGCGATCAAGGACGTGGCGGTGTCGTCGGGCTCGGCCTGCACCTCGGCGTCGCTGGAGCCTTCGTACGTGCTGCGCGCCCTGGGCCGCAACGACGAACTCGCGCACAGTTCCATCCGCTTCACGGTGGGCCGTTTCACCACCGAGGAAGAAGTCGATTACACCGTGGAACTGCTCAAGAGCAAGATCGCCAAGCTGCGCGATTTGTCGCCGCTGTGGGAAATGTTCAAGGACGGTGTGGACCTGAATTCCATCCAGTGGGCCGCGCACTAAGCACCAAGCGCCAAGACCCACGCAAGACCCCATAAATACCGATACGCCAAGAGGTAGCCAAAATGTCATATAGCACCAAGGTTCTCGACCACTATGAAAACCCCCGCAACGTTGGCTCGTTCGACAAGAACGACGACGCGGTGGGCACCGGCATGGTTGGCGCGCCCGCTTGCGGCGACGTCATGAAGCTGCAGATCAAGGTCAACGAAGCTGGCGTGATCGAAGACGCCAAGTTCAAGACCTATGGCTGCGGCTCGGCCATCGCATCCTCCTCGCTCGTGACCGAATGGGTCAAGGGCAAGACCGTGGATCAGGCACTGGAAATCAAGAACACGCACATCGCCGAAGAACTGGCGTTGCCGCCGGTGAAGATCCACTGCTCCATCCTGGCCGAAGATGCCATCAAGGCAGCGGTCGAGGACTACAAGAAGAAGCACGAAGGCGCCGAGCAGAAGGCCGCCTGAGTTCCGCGTTCAATCAAGGGATGAAGCAGCGATGATCACGCTTACCGAGAAGGCCGCCAAGCATGTGGCGCGCTACCTGGACCGCCGCGGCAAGGGCGTTGGCCTGCGCCTCGGCGTCAAGACCACCGGCTGCTCGGGCCTGGCCTACAAGCTGGAGTACGTCGACGACCTGTTGCCGGAAGACAGCGTGTTCGAGTCGCACGGCATCAAGGTGATCGTCGATCCCAAGAGCTTGCCGTATATCGACGGCACCGAGCTCGATTTCGCGCGCGAAGGCTTGAACGAGGGGTTCCGCTTCAACAACCCCAACGTCAAGGATGAGTGCGGTTGCGGAGAGTCGTTCCGGGTTTGAGCGTGCTGGCATCAGCACGCCGGATACGATGAAACGCAGCATTGCCGGCTTTCACCAGGACGAGGAAAACCACTGGGTGGCGGAACTCGATTGCGGGCATGGCCAGCATATGCGCCATGACCCGCCCTGGCAGATGCGTCCGTGGACGCTGACGCCGCAGGGGCGTGCGGCCAGGATGGGCGTGCTGGTGAACTGCCTGAAATGCGATCGGGCGGAACCGCCGGCGGATTGGGCGGGCGGCAGCGCAAAGCGCGCTGCCTGACCGGATCAGCCGCCACATTGCTGCGGCCTGTACCGCGCGGTCAGCGTGCCGCTTTCACGCTGAAGGAAGTTCAAAGGGGCGGCGCAGCCGCTCCTTTTTGTTGGGGAAGGTGTTGAAAGACGATTATTTCGCGCTGTTCGGCCTGCCGGTCGGATATGCAGTCGACGAGGCGGCGCTGGATGCCGCTTACCTGACCGTGCAATCGCAGGCGCACCCGGACCGCTTTGCCAACGCCGGCGATGCCGAGCGGCGCGTGGCCATGCAATGGGCCGCGCATGCCAACGAGGCGTACCGCACGCTGCGCCAGCCGCTCAAGCGCGCGATCTACCTGCTGACGCTGCGTGGCGTGGACATCCAGGCTGAGAGCAATACTGCCATGGCGCCCGCTTTCCTGATGCAGCAGATGGAATGGCGCGAGGCCCTGCAGGAAGCGGTTGAAGACAATGATGTTGCGCGCCTCGATGCGCTGCTGCGTGCGTTGCGTGGCGAGAAGCGCGAGCGCCACGCGGCGCTGGGTGCGCTGCTCGATGCCGGCGATAACGCGGGTGCCGGCAGCGCGGCCAGGCAATTGATGTTCATCGAGAAAATCGAACACGATACCAGCGAGGCGATCGACCGCCTGGAAGGCTAGCGTTCCCCGAGGGACTCCAACGCCGCCAGGCAAGTTCGCCCCAGCCATGCAACAATGGCGCCCCGGCGCAAAGCCGGCCTGTGCGACGGGCCGTTTTTGCCACCGCACGAATAAAGAAGATTCATCATGGCACTGCTCCAGATCTCCGAACCCGGCATGTCGCCGGCACCCCACCAGAAGCGGCTCGCGGTCGGCATCGACCTTGGCACCACCAATTCGCTGGTGGCAGCGGTTCGCAACAGCATTCCCGAAGTCCTGACCGACGAAAGCGGCCGCGCGCTGCTGCCTTCGGTCGTGCGCTACCTGCCCAAGGGTACGCAGATCGGCTACCGCGCGCAGGAAGAAGCGGTGCACGACCCCAAGAACACCATCGTCTCGGTCAAGCGCTTCATGGGGCGCGGCCTGCGCGACGTCGCGCATATCGAGCACAGCCCCTACGATTTCGTCGACGCGCCCGGGATGGTGCAGATCAAGACCGTGGCCGGCGTGAAGAGCCCGGTGGAAGTCTCGGCGGAAATCCTGGCCACGCTGCGCCAGCGTGCCGAGGATTCGCTCGGCGACGAACTCGTCGGCGCGGTGATTACGGTGCCTGCCTATTTCGACGACGCCCAGCGCCAGGCAACCAAGGATGCCGCGCAGCTCGCCGGCCTTGAAGTGCTGCGCCTGCTCAACGAGCCGACCGCGGCAGCCATCGCCTACGGCCTGGACAACGCTTCCGAGGGCATCTACGCGGTGTACGACCTCGGCGGCGGCACCTTCGATATCTCCATCCTCAAGCTCAGCCGGGGCGTGTTCGAAGTGCTGGCCACCGGCGGCGACTCCGCCCTGGGCGGCGACGATTTCGACCAGCGCCTGATGTGCTGGATCGTCGAGCAGGCTGGCCTGCAACCGCTGTCCGCCGAGGATATGCGCCTGCTGATGGTGCGCTCGCGCACGGCCAAGGAAGCGTTGTCGGCGGCCGATTCGACGGTGATCGATGCCGTGCTGAACAGTGGCGAGATCGTGCACCTGACGCTGTCGGCCACGACCTTCGTCGAGCTGACCGCGCCGCTGGTGCAAAAGACGCTGTCGCCCGTGCGCAAGGCGCTGCGCGATGCCGGCGTCGCGGCGGACGAGGTCAAGGGCGTCGTGCTGGTTGGCGGCGCAACCCGCATCCCGTCGATCCGCAAGGCAGTGGGAGACTTCTTCGGCCAGCCGCCGCTGACCAACCTCGACCCGGACAAGGTCGTGGCCCTGGGCGCGGCCATGCAGGCCAACCTGCTGGCCGGCAACGGCGCTCCCGGCGAGGAGTGGCTGCTGCTGGACGTGATCCCGCTGTCACTGGGCGTGGAAACCATGGGTGGCCTGGTCGAGAAGATCATCCCGCGCAACAGCACCATCCCAGTCGCCCGCGCGCAGGAATTCACCACGTTCAAGGACGGCCAGACGGCTATCGCCATCCACGTGTTGCAAGGCGAGCGCGAACTGGCGAGCGATTGCCGCTCGCTGGCGCGTTTCGAGCTGCGCGGCATCCCGCCGATGGTGGCCGGCGCGGCACGCATTCGCGTGACGTACCAGGTTGACGCCGACGGGCTGCTGTCGGTCTTCGCGCGCGAGACGCAATCCGGCGTGGAGGCGACCATCACCGTCAAGCCGTCCTACGGCCTGGCCGACGACGAGATCGCCCGCATGCTGCAGGACAGCTTCCGTGAAGCCGAGCACGACATGAAGAGCCGTGCGCTGGCGGAGGAACGCGTGGACGCCGCGCGCCTCATCGAAGCCACGCGCCGCGCGCTGGAACTCGATGGCGACCTGCTCTCGGCCGAGGAGCGTGCCGACGTGGAGCGCTTGATCGCGGCCACTAGCGACATTGCCGCAGGCGAAGATCACCACGCCATCAAGACGGCGGTGCAAGCGCTGTCCCACGGTACCGACGAATTCGCCGCCCGCCGGATGGACCGCTCGATCAAGAGCGCGCTGGCCGGCCGCAAGGTGCAGGACCTGGGCTGATTCCCGAGGCCAATCGCACCCTATCCATATCCAGGACATTCCATGCCACAGATCATCGTATTGCCCCACGTCGAACTCTGCCCCGAAGGGGCCGTGTTTGAAGCCAAAGCCGGTACCAGCATTTGCGACGCGTTGCTCAGCAACGGCATCGAGATCGAGCACGCCTGCGAGAAGTCCTGCGCGTGCACCACCTGCCACGTGGTGGTGCGCGAAGGCTTCAACTCGCTGGAAGAGGCTGAGGAAAAAGAGGAAGACCTGCTCGACAAGGCCTGGGGCCTGGAGCCCAACTCGCGCCTGTCCTGCCAGGCCCTGGTGGCCGACAGCGACCTCACCGTGCAGATCCCCAAGTACACGATCAACCATGCCAAGGAAGAGCATTGAGCGCGGCGCGTTCGCCGGCTTGCTCGCCTGACCAGAGCTGACCAGAACTGACCAGAACTGAACGGAGAGAATTCCCATGAAGTGGACCGACACCTACGACATCGCCGCCGCCCTGTACGACAAGTACCCGGACGTGGATCCCACCACCATCCGCTTCACCGACCTGCACCGCTGGGTCATGGAGCTGGACGGCTTTGCCGATGTGGCCGATCGCTCGGGCGAGAAGATCCTGGAAGCGATTCAATCCGCCTGGATTGAAGAAGCGGAATAAGGGCTGGAACGAAAAAAACCGCGCAAAACGCGGTTTTTTTTCGCTGTTGCGGATGCCGGCTCAGCCAGCGACCAGCTGGCCATCCTGCATGTGCACACGTTCCCCGATCTGCACGCCCGGGTCGGCTTGATACGTGAAGGTGCGGTGGCTGCCGTTGTCCATCTGCACGCGGACCTGGTAGCTGGTGTCCTTGCGCACGGTCTTCTCGATCTGGTTGCCGGCAAAGCCGCCGCCCACGGCACCGGCAACGGTGCCCAGGATGCGGCCATTGCCCTTGCCGATCTGGTTGCCGAGCAGGCCGCCGATGACCGCGCCGCCGACGGCGCCCAGGCCACTGGCGGGCTTGGGCGCTTCGATCGGTGTGATGGCTACGACGCGGCCGGCATACGCGCTGCCTTGCGCCGGCTGGCGTTCGGCGTAGGCGCCGTTGTCGTTGCGGCTGGCCGCGGGGCCATAGCCCGCATCGCGGCTGGCGCTGCTGCGCTCCTGGGCGCGGCGTGCAGCGGGGGGTGTCGGTGTCGGTGCGGCCGGGGCGACGGGCGCTTGCGCCAGGTTCGCGGCCTCGGGCGGCCGCGTGGTGCTGCCCGGCGCCGCCAGTTGCGCGGTGTCGGCACCATTGATGGCGCCATTGACGGTGCCATTGGCGGCAACAGGCGCGGTCAGTGACTGCGGCGCTCCCTGCGTGGCCTTGCTGGTGGGCAGCACGCCGGTCATGGCGGCGACCGCGGTCAGACTGGCGATCACGACGGCTACCGCGGCGGCGCCCACCAGCGGATGCAGGCGGCGTTGGGTGGGCAGGGAAGCGGGCAAGGCAGGCTCGTTGGATTGGTGCAAGGTCGGATTCGACATATTGTTTTCCTCGCAAAACGCAGCCGGTCAGCGGTACTGATGGCTAGCGATTCGATGGACCTAGTTTGGCCCAATTCACGGCCATTTTCCGTTTGATTTTGTAAGTTTCTGTAGGCTGAAATTTTCAGTTAAATCATAGACTTGACGGCAAAAATGCATGGCCTTCGCGGGCTGTGTTTGTAACAAGCTCGCAGCCACAAGCAAAAAGCCCCGCCAAAAACTGGCGGGGCTTTTTGCTGTGCGAGGCGGCCCGGCGAGGCCGCCGCGCGGCGTCAGTCCTCGCGGCGCAGATGCGGGAACAAGATGACGTCGCGGATGTTCGGGCTGTCGGTAAGCAACATCACCAGGCGGTCGATGCCGATGCCGCAGCCGCCCGTCGGGGGCATGCCGTATTCCAGCGCACGGATGTAGTCGGCGTCGAAGTACATCGCTTCTTCGTCGCCCGCATCCTTCTGGTCGACCTGCTTGCGGAAGCGCTCGGCCTGGTCCTCGGCGTCGTTCAGCTCGGAGAAGCCGTTGGCGATCTCGCGGCCGGTGATGAACAGCTCGAAGCGCTCGGTGATGCCCGGCTGGGTATCCGAGGCGCGCGCCAGCGGCGAGACTTCCACCGGGTAGTCGATGATGAACGTCGGCTCCCACAGCTGGCTTTCGGCGGTTTCCTCGAACAGCACCAGTTGCAGCGTGCCCAGGCCCGCGTTGAGGAATTGCGGGGCGCCGGTGTTGATGCCGAACTTCTTCAGCTCGGCGCGCAGGAATTCCGTGTCGGCCAGTTGCGCGTCGGTATATTGCGGCGCGAACTTCTGGATGGCCTGCGTGATGGTGAGGCGATGGAACGGCTTGGACAGGTCCAGTTCGCGGTCCTGGTAGGTCAGCACGGCGCTGCCGCGCGCGTCGATCGCGGCCTGGCGGATCAGGTCCTCGGTGAAGTCCATCAGCCAGCGGTAGTCCGTGTAGGCCGCGTAGAACTCCATCATGGTGAACTCGGGATTGTGGCGCGGGCTCACCCCCTCGTTGCGGAAGTTGCGGTTGATCTCGAACACGCGCTCGAAACCGCCCACCACCAGGCGCTTCAGGTACAGCTCGGGCGCGATGCGCAGGAACATCTGCATGTCCAGCGCGTTGTGGTGGGTGATGAACGGCTTGGCCGTGGCGCCGCCCGGGATCGGGTGCAGCATCGGTGTTTCGACTTCCATGAAGTCGTTGCTGGCCATGTGCCGGCGCAGCGAGCTGATGGCGTTGGTGCGGGCGCGGAAGGTCGCGCGCGTTTCCGGCGACACGATCAGGTCCACATAGCGCTGGCGGTATTTCTGTTCCTGGTCGGCCAGGCCGTAGTAGTCGCCGGGCAGGGGGCGCAGGCTCTTGGACAGCAGGCGCAGCTCGGTCACCGCCACCGACAGCTCGCCGGTCTTGGTCTTCATCAGCGTGCCGCGGGCGGCCACGATATCGCCCAGGTCCCACTTCTTGAAGGCGGCGTACACGTCTTCACCGATCGCATCGCGGCTGATGTAGAACTGGATGCGGCCCGAGCCGTCCTGCACGGTGGCAAAGCTGGCTTTGCCCATCACGCGCTTGAGCATCATGCGCCCGGCAATGGCGACTTCCACCGGGGTGGCTTCAAGCACGGCCTGCTCGGTCTCGCTGTACTGCGTGTGCAGCGCGGCGGCCTGGTGGGTCGGGCGGAAGTCGTTGGGGAAGGCAGGGCCTTGCTGACGCAGGGCCTGGAGCTTCTCGCGCCGTTCCGCGATGATCTTGTTTTCGTCGGCTGCGGCCGGGACGTTGGTCTCGGCGGGAGCGCGGTTGGATTCGGTCATGATGTCTTGGTGAGTCGCTCGGGCCAGGCCCGCGCGAAGTTCATGTATTGCGGATGTCGTCTAGCTCGGTGCCGCCGAAATCAGGCCGCTCCAGGTACGCAGCGATACGCTGTGCGGTGTCGTCGGCCGAGGCCAGCTGATCGTTGTCCTTGAGGTCGCGGAAGCGCTGCACCTGCGCAAAGTCGGCGTTGCGGATGGTGGCCTGCATGCCGGTATCGATCACGCCCGGCGCCAGCGCCACCGCGCGCACGGCGCGTTCCGCCGGCGCCTGCGCGTATTCGGCGTTGATGGAGCGCACGAACATGTCCAGGCCCGCTTTGCTGGCGCAATATGCGCTCCAGCCTTCGACCGGGCGGCGCGCCGCGCCGGAGGAGATCGCCAAGATCTTGCGTGGGCAGCCAAAGCGCTCGGTGTGCGAGAGGAAGGCCGCGCTCATGGTCATCGGCGTGGCCAGGTTGGTCAGCAGATGCTGCACCAGCGCCGGCTCGCGCAGGTTGGCGATGGGGCCGATCGGATCGATCACGCCCGCGTTCAGGATCAGCGTGACGCTGGCAAGCGTTTCCTCGACGACATCGAGGACGCTGCCGAGCCAGGTTGCCGACGGGCCGGCTTGGGAGAGGTCTTGCAAGTGCCAGGCCACCTTGACGCCGCTGGCGGAGGCCGCCCGTTCCAGCTCGGGATTGCGGCTGCGGGACACGCACACCAGGCGGTTGCCCGGTTTGAGCAATGCCTGCGTCAGCGAGGCACCGAGCCCGCGCGAGGTACCCGTGATGATGATCAGATGCGTTGCTGCGGTCGATGCTGCGGTCATGGTCAAGATTGTCCCGGCAGGTGAGAGGCCGCACCTGCCGCCGCCGCACGCCGATCCTTGTCGGGGGCGCGTGGCGGCGGCGCGGCGCCGCTGCGTGGTTACAGCCCTTGCTTCAGGCTGGCTACGATGAAGGGATCCAGGTCGCCGTCCAGCACCTTCTGCGTGTTGGACATTTCCACGTTGGTGCGCAGATCCTTGATGCGGCTCTGGTCCAGCACGTACGAGCGGATCTGGTGGCCCCAGCCCACATCGGTCTTGGACGACTCCAGCTTGTCGGCTTCGGCCTGGCGCTTGCGCATTTCGTGCTCGTACAGCCGCGACTTCAGCATCGACATGGCTTCGGCGCGGTTGCGGTGCTGCGAGCGGTCGTTCTGGCACTGCACCACAATGCCGGTCGGGATGTGCGTGATCCGCACGGCCGAATCGGTCTTGTTGATGTGCTGGCCGCCCGCGCCGGAGGCACGGTAGGTATCCACGCGCAGGTCCGCCGGATTGACGTCGACCTCGAACGATTCGTCGACCTCGGGGTAGACGAAGACCGACGAGAACGACGTGTGGCGGCCGCCCGACGAATCGAACGGCGACTTGCGCACCAGGCGGTGCACGCCGGTTTCCGTGCGCAAGTAGCCGAACGCGTACTCGCCCTCGACCTTGATCGTGGCGCTCTTGATGCCCGCCACGTCGCCTTCCGACTCTTCCAGCACTTCGGCCTTGAAGCCCTTGCGCTCGCAATACTTCAGGTACTGGCGCAGCAGCATCGACGCCCAGTCGCAGGCTTCGGTGCCACCGGCGCCGGCCTGGATGTCGATAAAGGCGTTGGCCTGGTCCATTTCGCCGGAGAACATGCGGCGGAATTCCATGTCGGCGACGATGGCTTCGAAGCCGGAAACGTCGGTCTCGATGGCTTCCAGCGTGTCGTCGTCGCCTTCTTCGCGGGCGAGTTCGAACAGCTCGTCGGCACCGCTAAGGTCGTCCGTGAGCTTGCTGAGCACGCCGACCACGCCCTCCAGCATTTTCTTTTCCTTGCCGAGATCCTGGGCCCGCTTGGGGTTGTTCCAGACCTCGGGGTCCTCGAGTTCGCCGTTGACTTCGTCGAGTCGTCCTACTTTGACATCGTAGTCAAAGATACCCCCGTAGATCTTCCGTTCGCGAACGGAGATCAGAGATGGCACCGGAGATGGCGTTGAGGCGTTCTGCTTCCATGATGTTCCTGCGCTTTCAAAACCTTGAATTATAGCGGATCGGGGGCTTTTGCCCCGGCTCTGATCGCGTCTGTTGCGCGATTTCGAACGGTTTGCCCCCTGGAGGGTCTACAGTTGCGGGTGCGTCATGGCAGACTCGAACGCGCCGTCGGCCCAAGGCCGGCCACCCGGCAGGCTTCAAGTCAAGGACAGGGAGGGACGATAAGTACGTGATGAAGCAAAGCAACCACGACAAGACGAACGCGCGGCGCCGCGCGCTTGGCCTGCTGGCCGCCGCCGCTGCGGCGTGCCTGGCCGCTGGCTGCGGCACGCTGGCCAGCGAGCCCGCGCCCGATGGTTACTACCGGGTGCAGAGCGGCGACACGTTGTACACCGTGGCCCGGCGGCACAAGCGCGCCGTGCGCGACCTGGTGCGCTGGAACCAGCTGCCCAGCGCGGACCGGATCGAAGTCGGGCAACTGCTTCGGGTCCGCCCGCCAGCCGGCGCCAGCGCCGGCACGGCGGCTGGCAACGGCCCGGTGGCGGTCGGGGACACCCCGCGGGTGGATAACAGCGCACCGTCGCGTGCGCCCGCCACCAGCATCCGCCTGCAATGGCCGGCCGACGGCCGCGTGACCGCTGGCTATGGGCCGCCTGCCAGCAAGGGCCTGCGTATCAACACGGCGCCTGGCAGCGTGGTGCGCGCGGCCGCCGCCGGCAAGGCCATCCACGTCGGCGACCTGCGCGGCTACGGCATGCTGGTGATCATCAAGCACGACGACAACTGGCTGACGGTGTATGGCAACCTGGACAAGCCCTCGGTCAGCGAGGGCGCGCAGGTATCCAGCGGGCAGGAGGTCGGGCGCATGGGCACGGCCGACAGCGAGCTGCATTTCGAGGTGCGCAACAACGGCAAGCCGGTGGATCCGGCAGGGCTGCTGCCGTCGCGCGGTTAAGCCGCCCGCCAGCCAGGCGCGCTACTGCGCGTGCTCGATCACCATCTGCACCCGTGTGATGCCGTTGAAGGTGTTGTTGTCGAGCCGGTAGGCCACCAGCGCGCTGGCGCCCAGCGAATCCGCATGGTTGAACCAGATCGCGTCAAAGCGCTGGCTGCCGCGCCCTAGCTGCAGCTTCAGGTGCTTGCCCTTGAGCACGCTCTGGCGCAGCACGTCGAACTCGCCGCAGAAGGTGGGCGCCGGGAAGCCCTGGCCCCAGACCTGCTGCTCCAGCAGCGAGACGAATTCCGGGCTGAAGCAGGCATCCTCGATGTCGCCATCGGTCTCGATCACCCGGGCCAGCTGCTCGTCGCTCAGCCATTCGCGCCCCACTGCCTCGAACGCTTCCATGAACTGCCCGAAGCTGTCGGCGCCGAGGGTCAGGCCGGCCGCCATGGCGTGGCCGCCAAACTTCTTCAGCAGGCCGGGATGGCGCTTGGACACCAGGTCCAGCGCATCGCGCAGGTGAAAGCCCGGGATGGAGCGGCCCGATCCCTTGATCGTGTCTTCGTCGCCCGGGGCGAAGGTGATGGTGGGGCGGTGGTATTTTTCCTTGAGCCGCGAGGCCACGATGCCGATCACGCCCTGGTGCCAGGTGTCGTTGAACACGCTGACGGTAAAGCGTGCGGCCGGATCCAGCGCGCCCAGCGGGCCTTCGAGGATCTGCAAGGCTTCCTGCTGCATGCCAGCTTCGATATCGCGCCGCTCGCGGTTCATGCCATCGAGTTCCTGGGCGATCTCCCAGGCGCGGTTGGCGTCGTCGGTCAGCAGGCATTCGATGCCTAGCGACATGTCGGCCAGCCGCCCTGCGGCGTTCAGGCGCGGGCCCACGCCAAAACCCAGGTCGAACGTGTTGGCGCGCGTGGCCTCGCGCCCGGCGGCACGGAAGAGGGCGGCCACGCCGGCGTGCATGCGCCCGGCGCGCATGCGCTTCAGGCCCTGCGCCACCAGGATGCGGTTGTTGCTGTCGAGCTTGACCACGTCGGCGACCGTGCCTAGCGCAACCAGGTCCAGCAGGGTGTCCAGGCGCGGCTGGGTCTGCGCGTCGAACACGCCGCGGCGGCGCAGTTCGGCGCGCAAGGCCAGCAGCACGTAGAACATCACGCCCACGCCCGCCAGGTTCTTGCTGGGGAATTCGCAGCCGGGCTGGTTGGGGTTGACGATCACTGCTGCGTCGGGCAACTGGTCGCCGGGCAAGTGGTGGTCGGTCACCACCACGTCGATGCCGAGCGCATTGGCCGCCGCCACGCCGTCGACGCTGGCAATGCCATTGTCCACCGTCACGATCACGTCCGGCTGCTGCCTGGCGGCCAGGGCCACGATCTCCGGGGTCAGGCCGTAGCCGTACTCGAAGCGGTTGGGCACGATGTAGTCGATGCGCGCCCCCAGCATGCGCAAACCGCGCACGCCCACCGCGCAGGCGGTGGCGCCGTCGCAGTCGTAGTCCGCCACGATCAGCAGGCGCCGGCCCGCGGCGATGGCGTCGGCCAGGTAGGTGGCCGCGTGGTCGATGCCTTTCATGGCAGCCGGCGGCGCCAGGCCGGGCAGCTCGGTGGCGAGCTCGGCCGGCTCGCGCACGCCGCGTGCCGAGAGGATGCGCGCCAGCGTGGGATGCAGGCCGAACCCGGCCAGCTTGCCAGCGTGCTCGGTGGAAAAAGAGCGAACAGCGATTTTTGTCATTGCGGGGTCTTGCAGAAAACCAGGGGATCAGGCGGCATAGGCGAGGTCGGACAGCAGCGCGCGCCAGTCGCCGCGCTGGCCCAGGCCGCGCCAGAACTTGCGCAGGTCGGCGCGGCGCACGGTGAACTCGGCGTAGTGGTTGTCGCCGGACAGCATGAGCGTGACCGCTTGCAACTGCCCGGCTTCGAGGGCGGCCAGGGCGGGCGCGAACCATTCGGCGTCGAGCGTGTGCATGCGCTCGATCCACAGGCCCCAGTCCTGCGCGATATGGGATTCGATGGCGTCGTCCAGCAGCACCATGGCGCTGCCCTGCAGCGCCTGGAGCGCCTTGAACCGCGGCGGCTGGGGCTGGCATGCCGCGCCGCCGGCCAGCGCCACGCCGCGCAGGAAGGCGTCGCCGGTCAGTACCGTGTCCGCCAGGCGCGGCACCGGCTGCAGGGTACCGCCGCCGTGGAGCCAGACCGAATTGACGGAGAACGCTCCCGCGGCTTCCCTGGCCTGGTTCACCGGATGGTCGTACCAGGTCATCTGGATTTCGTTCTGGATCCGGCGCCAGTCGCGGGCGCGCTCGCCGGCCTGCATCCACACATCGATATTGCGGCCGGTGGCCCGCAGCGGGCTGGCGGCCACAAGTGGCCCGAACACGGCTTGCGGGATGTACCAGCGCGCCGGGTGCGGTGTTTCAAGCACAATGCCGGATTCCTGCAGCAGCGCCGCCACCGCGGCGTGCAGGGCGGCGGACTCCTCGGCCCGGATATGCAGCTGAGCCGGGTCCATCAGCACGAGGTGGTCGCGCGCCGCATGGATATGCACCGGCTGCAGGCAGGCCCAGGCCTGGCCATCGTCCGCCGTGGCACCGTTGCCGGCGGCGGTCATGTCGGCCAGGCGCATGTACGGGGCGCTGGGCACACGGGCGGTGTCGAGCCCGGCGCGCCCGGCCAGCCAGCGCTCATGCGGCAGCGCGCGCAGGAAGGGGTCGTCGTGCCGCTCGCGCGGGCCGGGGCTGGCGCGCGTGAGCAACTTTCCCAGCGCCGGCAACTCCAACTGCCGCAGCAGGGCTTCGAGCATGGCGTCGTTGCCCCCACCGTCGGCGTCGATCGCGGCGCCGGGCGGGACAGAAAAGGGCACAATCAGGGTCAGGTGCGTCATCATGGTGCCGAGATTGTAAACTTGCGGCTGGCTGGCGGAGGAAATATCGTCCCCGGCCCGGTTGCGGCAGTGGCGCGAGCGGCGCCACGGGTGTGCGGCCAGCAAGTCATCAGTGGCGTCGGCGGTGTGGCGCCGGCGTTTCTCCTTAACAACAGGAACCCTCTTGAACTTTCCTTACGAGTGGCAGATCGGTTGGCGATACACCCGCGCAAGCAAGCGCGCCAGCCGCAACACCTTTATTTCCTTTATCTCGATGATTTCCATGCTCGGCATCGCGCTGGGCGTGGCGGCGCTGATCGTGGTGCTGTCGGTGATGAACGGTTTCCAGAAAGAAGTGCGGGACCGCATGCTCTCCGTGCTGTCGCACATCGAGGTGGTTGGCCCCGGGGCGCTGCCCGACTGGCAGAAGACCGCCGCCGAGGCGATGCGCAACAAAGAAGTGATCGGTGCTGCGCCCTATGTGGCCGCGCAGGCCATGCTGACCCGCGAGGACGCCGTGCGCGGCGTGCTGTTGCGCGGGGTCGAGCCTTCGGAAGAGCCCAAGGTTTCCGATATCGGCAAGCAGTTCCGGGGCGGCAGCATGGAGCGCCTGGTTCCGGGCGAGTTCGGCATCGCCCTGGGCAATGAGCTGGCCAACGCGATGGGCGTGCAGGTGGGCGACAAGGTCACGCTGGTGGTGCCGCAGGGCACCATCACGCCGGCCGGCGTGCTGCCGAGGCTCAAGCAGTTCACGGTGGTGGGCGTGTTTTCGTCCGGCCATTTCGAGTTCGACAACGCGTTGGCGCTGATCAATATCCGCGATGCCGAAGCCATGTTCCGCCTCGCCGGGCCCACCGGCGTGCGCTTGAAACTGACGGACATGCAGCGCGCCCCCCAGGTGGCCGACGAACTGGCCGGCACGCTCTCGGGCGAGCTTTACCTGCGGGACTGGTCCAAGCAGAACCGCAACTGGTTCGCCGCGGTGCAGACCGAGAAGCGCATGATGTTCATCATCCTGACGCTGATCATCGCGGTGGCGGCCTTCAACCTGGTGTCCACGCTGGTCATGACCGTGACGGACAAGCAGGCTGACATCGCCATCCTGCGCACCATGGGCGCCCAGCCCGGCTCGATCACCAAGATCTTTATCGTGCAGGGCGTTGCCATCGGCTTTATCGGCACGCTGGCGGGGGTTGCCGGCGGCGCCTTGATCGCCTTCAACATCGATGTGATCGTGCCCTTTATCGAACGGCTGTTGCATGTGCAGTTCCTGCCGCGCGACATCTATTTCATCAGCGAACTGCCCTCGGATCCCCGCGTGAACGACATTGCGACCATCGGTATCGTCTCCTTCGTGCTGTCCATCCTGGCCACGCTCTACCCAAGCTGGCGTGCTGCCCGCGTCAACCCGGCGGAGGCGCTGCGCTATGAGTGAAACCCTGATGCACGCCGCACAGGCCGGCAATGCCGCCGACGCCGCCGGCAAGGCCGGCTCGGATATGCCGGTGCTGCTGGCCGAAGGCCTGACCAAGCGCTTCCGCCAGGGTGGCCTGGACGTGACCGTGCTCAAGGGCGTGGATGTCCGGGTCGATGCGGGCGAGAAAGTCGCGATCGTGGGCGCTTCCGGTTCCGGCAAGAGCACGCTGCTGCATGTGCTGGGCGGGCTCGACAACCCGGACAGCGGGCGGGTCGCCTTGAAGGGCCGGCCCTTCACCGCGCTGCGCGAGAGCGAGCGCAATATCGTGCGCAACCGCGAGCTGGGCTTTATCTACCAGTTCCACCACCTGCTGCCCGAGTTCACCGCGCTGGACAACGTGGCCATGCCGATGCGCATCCGCGGGCTGCGCCAGCCCGAAGCGCGCGCGGCGGCGATGACGGTGCTTGAGCGCGTGGGCCTGGGCGACCGGGCACAGCACCGGCCCGGCGAGCTGTCCGGCGGCGAGCGCCAGCGGGTGGCAATCGCCCGCGCGCTGGTGGGCGGCCCGGCCTGCGTGCTGGCCGACGAGCCCACCGGCAACCTGGACGACCATACCGCGGGCGGGGTCTACGACCTGATGCTGGAGCTGTCGCGCACGCTGGGCACCAGTTTTGTCATCGTGACCCACGACCTTGACCTGGCCAGCCGCTGCGATCGCGTGCTGCGGCTGCGCGATGGGCATATCCACCGCGAGCGCTGAGAGCGCCCAGGCACCAGCGGAACCCGCCATGTGGATCGATACGCATTGCCACCTCGATGCCGGCGAATTCGATGCCGACCGTGACACCGTTGCCGCGGCCGCTGCCACGGCGGGGGTGACGGGCATCGTGCTGCCGGCGGTGGCCGTGTCGAACTTTGCCGCGGTGCGGGCGCTGGCGCATCGCCACGCTAGCTGCGTCTACGCGTTGGGGATCCATCCGCTGTGCACGCCAGGCGCGGGGCAGGCCGACCTCGACGCTTTGCGCAGCGAGGCGCAAGCCTCGCTGGCCGATCCGCGCTTCGTCGGCATCGGCGAGATCGGGCTCGATTTCTTCGTGCCCGGCCTCGATGCCGCGCACCAGGCCTGGATCTATGCCGAGCAACTCAAGATTGCACGCGAGCTGGACTTGCCGGTGCTGCTGCATGTGCGCAAGTCGCAGGACCAGGTGGCGGCCCAGTTGCGCCGCATCGGCGTGCGCCAGGGCATTGCCCATGCGTTCAACGGCAGCGCGCAGCAGGCGCGGGGATTTATCGACCAGGGCCTCAAGCTGGGCTTCGGCGGCAACCTGACCTTCAGCCGCGCCAACCAGATCCGGCGCCTGGCGACGGAACTGCCGCTCGACGCCATCGTGCTGGAAACCGACGCGCCCGACATCGCGCCCGCCTGGCTGTCCGACGACCAGTTCGGCGAGCAGCACAAGGCGCGCAACACGCCCGCCGAAGTGGCCGGCGTGGCGCGCGTGCTGAGCGAGTTGCGCGAGCTGGATGCCGCGCCGCTGGCGCAGGCAATGTGGCGCAACTCCGTGGCCGCCTTGCCGCGGCTGGGCGCGTTCGCGTCAACCATGTTCCCCGCGGCATTGCCTGCATCGGCCCCGGCCGAAACAATCGGCAACCAACCCGTTTCATCCTGACAAGTCTGGCGGCCGGGAGCGGCCGTATAAGCAGACGCATCCGATATCCCATCGACCCGTTGAGGGAGTCCGCATGCGTCTGTTTTTGCTCGCCTTCGTGGCGGGCTGCTGGTGGCTGCAGCAACAAGGCTCGCTGCCGCGTGGCGGCGCGGTGTGGGTGTTGGCGGCTGCCGGGCTCCTGGCGGCCGCGCTTGCGCGGTGCCTGCGCACGCGCTGGCCTGGCTGGGCGCGGGTGGCCTGGATCGTATTGTCGCTGCTGGCTGGTTTCGGCTGTTCGGCGTGGCGCGCCGAGGTTCGTCTGGCGCAGCGGCTGGCGCCCGGGCTGGAAGGGGTCGACCTGCAGCTGAGCGGCGTGGTGGCCGGGCTGCCGGCGCAGGCCGCGCGCGGCCTGCGCTTCGTATTCGCGCTCGACGATGCGGCGGCCATGCCGCCCCGCGTCTTGCTGGGCTGGGAAGATGCCCCGGCCAGCTTGCGGCCGGGCGAGCGCTACGTCTTCACCGTGCGCTTGCGCCAGCCCCATGGCCTAGCCAACCCGCATGGTTTCGATTACGAATTCTGGCTGATGGCGGCCGGGCTTGGCGCCACCGGCTACGTGCGCGACGCCATCGGCGAGCCGCAGGACGCCGTCGGCGAACGGCTCGCGTGGCGGATCGCGCGATGGCGGGCGCAGGTGCGCGATCACGTCTTGCAAAGCCTGCCGCCCGATGCCCGCTTCGCCCCGGTGCTGGCGGCCCTGGTGGTGGGCGATCAGCACGGCATCCAGCAGCGGGACTGGACCGTGTTCACGCGCACCGGCATCGGCCA
Source organism: Cupriavidus sp. MPR-AND1C (assembly GCF_058809705.1). NCBI lineage: Bacteria > Pseudomonadati > Pseudomonadota > Betaproteobacteria > Burkholderiales > Burkholderiaceae > Cupriavidus > Cupriavidus sp. MPR-AND1C. Next base: position 60,315 of record NZ_JBXASU010000030.1, read on the forward strand.
CCTGATCAGCATTTCCGGCCTGCATATCACCATGATTTCCGGCCTGTTCTCCAGCATCGTCTATTGGCTGTGGCGGCATTCGTTCGGGCTCGGGCGATGGCTGCCGCGGCCCTTGCCGCTGTGGTGGCCGGCGCGGCGCGCCGCGCTGGTGGGCGCGGTGATCGCGGCCCTCGTCTACGGCCTGCTGGCGGGCATGCAGGTGCCGGCGCTGCGCACCGTGTCGATGCTGGTGGTGGCGGCGCTGGCGCTATGGAGCGGGCGCACGCCGCCGGCCTCGCTGGTGCTGGCCTGGGCGGCGTTCGTGGCGATCGGGCTCGACCCCTGGGCTGTGCTGTCGCCCGGGTTCTGGCTTTCGTTTGGCGCGGTGGGCGTGATCTTCCTGGCCGCGGCGCAACCGGCCAATCAGTCCGCGCCGACGCGTTGGCAGCGTGTTCGCGCCAGCCTTGCGCAGGCGGCGCGCACGCAATGGTGCGTCACTATCGGGCTGGTGCCGCTGACTCTGCTGCTGTTTCAGCAGGTCTCGGTGATTTCGCCGCTGGCCAATGCGGCGGCGATCCCGCTGATCAGCCTGCTGGTGACGCCCATGGCCTTGCTGGCGGCGGCGATGCCCGCGCCGCTGGCGGGCTGGCTGCTCACCCCCGCGCATCTGCTGCTGCACTGGCTTGTGCTGGGCCTGGAGTGGCTGTCGGCGCTGCCGTGGGCGGTGTGGCAGGCCGCGCGCGCCGGGCCAGTGGCACTGGCGCTGGCGGTGCTGGGCTCGCTGCTGTTGCTGGCGCCCGTGCCCTGTGGCGTGCGCGCGCGCCTGCATGGCGTGGTACTGCTGTTGCCGATGGTGCTGGCGGGAAGGCAGCCAGTGGCGCACGGGGAGTTTCGCGCCACCGCGATCGATATCGGGCAGGGCACGGCGGTACTGGTGGAGACGCGCTCGCGCGTGCTGCTCTACGATGCCGGGCCGGCTTACGGCTGGGGCGCCGCGCGCGGCGAACCGGGCAACAGCGCCGGCGCGCGGGACATCGTGCCGTTCCTGCGCAGCGCGGGGGTGCGCAGGCTGGACACGCTGGTGATCAGCCATGAAGACGCGGACCACGCGGGCGGTGCGCGCGACATCATGGCGGCGCTGCCGGTGGACAGCCTGCTATCGGGCGCGCCGCAGGGACATCGGCTGCTGGTGCCACCGGCGAGCGCCGCGCACCTGGAGGCGCAGCCTTGCGAGGCGGGGCAGCAGTGGGAGTGGGATGGCGTGCGCTTTGCCATGCTGCATCCCTTGCCGGGCAACGCGCAGAATGCCGCCATCAACAGCAATGCGCGCAGTTGCGTGCTCAAGGTGGCGGGTAGCGCGCGCAGCCTGCTGCTGACCGGCGATATCGGCCGGCGCGACGAGGCGGCGCTGCTGGCACGCCTGTCCACGCAAGACTTGCGCGCGGACTTCCTGCAGGTGCCGCATCACGGCAGCAACACCTCATCGAGCGGCGCGTTCCTGGCCGTGGTGGCGCCGGAGGTCGCGCTGTTCCAGGTGGGCTGCCGCAACCGCCACCGGCATCCCCGGCCCGAGATCTGGGGCCGCTACGGATCGCACGAGATCGCCCGCTATCGCAGCGACGAGACTGGCGCGGTCCAGCTTACGACGCGCGGCGAGTCTTACGCGCTGCAGGCTTACCGCCAGCACGCGCGGCGCTACTGGCGCGCGGCGCCGCCTGCGCCTCGCTGAGATGCGCGGGCTCGGCCTGGGCGATGCGACGCTCGCGCAAGTGCGCCTTGGCGCGCTGCAGGCCGGCGCAGACGGTGTCGGCGCGCTCCAGGGCAACGCCTGCGGCCAGCACGTCGCCCAGCACCAGGTGGCAGATGCGGGAGGTCATCGGCGTGTAGACCTCGCTGTCTTCCTCCACGTCCGAGAACACGCAGACGTCCGCCAGCGCGGCAAGCGGCGAGCCGCTGTGGGTCAGCGCCAGCACGCTGGCGCCGCTGGCGCGGGCGAGCGTGGCGGCGGCCAGCATGTCCCACGTGCGCCCGCTGTTGGAGACCAGCACGGCCACGTCGCCGGGCCCGAGCAGCGCCGCCGACATGCTGAAGACGTGCGAGTCCGAGTAGGCAACGGTTGGCATGCCGAGGCGGAAGAACTTGTGCTGGATATCCAGGGCGACGATGCCCGAGTTGCCGCAGCCATAGAACTCGATGCGCCTGGCCGCGGCGAGCAGCTGGATGCCATGTTCGATCTGGTCTGCCGACAGTGCATTGCGCACGGTCATCAGCGTGGCGATGGTGCGGTCGAACACCTTGCCGGCGATATCGGCGGGGCGGTCCTCAGCCTTGACGTCCTGGTGCACGAAGGGCGTGCCACCGCCCACGTTCTGGGCGAACTGGAGCTTGAACTCGCGAAAGCCGTCGTAGCCCAGCGCCGCGCAAAAGCGCGCAATGGTGGGCTGGGACACGCCTGCGCGCTCGGCCAGCTCGGGCATCGACAAGCGGATCACGCTGGCGCCGTGGCGGGCGACATAGTCGGCAAGGCGGCGTTCTGAGGGGCGAAGTGTGTCGTAGACGGCAAGAATTCGGTCGCGCATGGTAGGGCAGGGATGGCTGTCTGTGCCGGGGAACTGTTCTGGCTCTGGCCCCGGAATCCGTGGCTCGACGAATCGAGCGTCATGTAGATATTCTACATAATACGAGGAGGGATCATCGCGGCTTCAGTGTGGCGATTGGCTAGGGGTTTCACCTATTTGCGCTGAATATGCAGCGAATAAGGCGCTTTGTGATGCGTGTGCATGGTGTTTTCAAACCGGCTTTCGATATAATGTAGAAAATCTACAGACAATAGCGCCAGCCGGCGTACGCTAGTCCCCAAGTCCTCCCGGATACGATCAGGCATCACGACCAGGAACTCCCCCAATGTCAAAAGCCCTCCACGCCGAAGTCCACGCCGTCACCGAGCGCGTGATCGCGCGCAGCCAGCGCAGCCGCGCCGCCTATCTCGCGCGTTGCGAACGCGCCCAGCAGGAAATGGGCCCCTTGCGCGGGCTGTCCTGCGCCAACCTTGCCCACGGCCTGGCCGCGCTGCCCGCGCATGACAAGCTCAAGCTGCGGGTCGAGCATGCTGCCAACCTCGGCATCGTCACCGCGTACAACGACATGCTGTCGGCCCACCAGCCGTATGAGCGCTATCCTGGCGTGATCCGGGAGGCCGCGCGTGCCGTTGGCGCAGTGGCGCAGGTGGCGGGCGGCGTGCCGGCGATGTGCGATGGCATCACGCAGGGCAATGCCGGCATGGAACTGTCGCTGTTTTCGCGCGATGCCATTGCGATGGCCACGGCGGTCTCGCTGTCGCACAACACCTTCGATGCCGCGGTCATGCTGGGCGTGTGCGACAAGATCGTGCCGGGCCTGTTGATGGGCGCGCTGCAGTTCGGCCACCTGCCGGTGGTGTTCGTGCCGGCCGGGCCGATGTCGACGGGCCTGTCCAACAAGGAAAAGGCGCGCGTGCGCCAGCTTTACGCAACCGGTCAGGTGGGCCGCGAAGCTCTGCTGGAGGCCGAATGCGAGGCCTATCACGGCGCCGGCACGTGTACCTTCTACGGCACCGCCAACAGCAACCAGTTCCTGATGGAAATCATGGGCCTGCATATGCCGGGCGCGGCCTTCGTGCATCCGGACAGCGGCCTGCGCGACGCGCTCACCGCCGCCGCGGCCCAGCGCGCGCTGGCCCTGACGGCGCGGGGCGGCGACTACCTGCCGCTGGCGCGCATCGTGGACGAGCGCGCGGTGATCAATGCCGTGGTCGGCCTGCTGGCCACGGGCGGCTCGACCAACCACACCATCCACCTGGTGGCGACGGCGCGCGCGGCGGGCATCCTGATCGACTGGGATGATTTTGACCGTCTCTCGCGCATCACGCCGCTGCTGGCGCGGGTCTACCCCAACGGCTCGGCCGACGTGAACCACTTCCACGCCGCGGGCGGCGTGGCCTACGTGATTCGCCAGCTGCTCAGCGCCGGGTTGCTGCACGAGGACGTGGAAACCGTGGCCGGGCGTGGCCTGGCCCGTTACACGCAAGAGCCCGTGATGATCGACGGCGTGCTGCAGTGGCGCGACGGCGCCGCCGTCAGCGGTGATGCCACGGTGCTGGCCACCGCTGCCGAACCGTTTTCCGCCGAGGGCGGCTTGCGCTTGCTGCAAGGCAATCTCGGCCGCGGCATGATCAAGGTGTCGGCGGTGGCGGACGAGCATCGGGTGGTCGAGGCACCGGCACGCGTCTTCGACTCGCAAGAGCAATTGCAAGCCGCGTTCGAAGCCGGCGAGTTCACCGGCGACATGATCGCGGTCGTGCGTTTCCAGGGACCCAACGCCAACGGCATGCCAGAGCTGCACCGTCTCACCCCGGTGCTGGGCTCGCTGCAGGATGCCGGCCACAAGGTTGCGCTGGTGACCGATGGCCGCATGTCCGGCGCTTCTGGCAAGGTGCCGGCGGTGATCCATGTAGGGCCCGAGGCACTTGCCGGCGGCCCGCTGGCGCGCGTGCGTGACGGCGACCGGATCCGCGTGGACGCCGTGGCAGGCACGCTGGAATGGCTCGGCGCTGCCAATGGCGACGGCGACCTGGCGACGCGCGCTTCTGCCGTGCTGCCGGACGACGCCTTCGCGAACTTCAGCGTCGGCCGGGGCTTGTTCGGGCTGTTCCGCCGCAACGCGCGGATCGCGGAGGAGGGCGGCAGCGCGCTGGACCTCTCCGAGGCCGATGTGCCCGGCGCTGTCCAAACGGGCGCGGCCGTCGCACAATAGGCAGCGCCCCTTAAATTTGTGTCATTTGTGTCCCCGGCAGCCGATGGCTGGCGGAGACGACCCCGAGCCGGCCCATGCGGGGCCATCATGGCTTCATGGCTGAACGCTTGCGGAGCCGGCCAGCGGCCGGCGCGGGGACGACCGACAAGGATGGGAAAACCATCCGAACATGATCGTTGGAGCAGACATGATCTACATCCTGATGGGCGTTTCCGGCAGCGGAAAGACCACGGTCGGCCAGTTGCTGGCCAAGACCTTGCAATGCGGCTTCCATGACGCCGATGAATTCCACAGCGCGGCCAACAAGGCGAAGATGCACAACGGCATCCCGCTGACCGACGATGACCGCTGGCCCTGGCTGGCCGCGATGCGCGCGGCGATCGATGCGGCCCGCGCCGAGGGGCGCACCCACGTCTTTACCTGTTCCGCGCTGCGGCAGACCTACCGCGACCGCCTGACGCCCGCTGACGGCGGCGTGACCTTTGTCTACATGAAGGGCGATGCCGCGATCATTGGCGGCCGCCTGGCCGAGCGCAGCGAGCACTTCTTCAATCCCGCCCTGTTGCAGAGCCAGTTCGAGACCCTGGAGGAGCCGCGCGAGGCCCTGGTGCTCGATATCCGCCAGACGCCGGAGGCGCTGGTGCAGTGCATCCTGGCTGGAGTGCAGGCACAAAAAGGCGTGGCGATCGCCCGCTGAACCGATGCCACGCCGGCCCGAAGCCAAGGCTGGCAAACATCTTGCTTATCCACGTTTGATGGCGCGAATGCCTGCCGCTTGCGGCTTTCGTGGTCATAGGTATCCTATAGGGACAGCACTTCGAAGCATGACGAGACGGTCCGCGGCCAAGCCGCCGGGCCTCGGGTGGTGATCTCAAGGTGCTGTGCCGGGAACAACAAGCCAATCAAAACGGGATAGCCGGCAGTTCGGGCGGCACCCAAATCATGGGGGAACGGCCATCATGGCGGCGCGGTTTTTCGACGAGATGCTCGATTGGCAAGATGGCGTGGCAGCAGCAATCCACGCGGGCGAGTCCCTGCCGGCAGGTGCCGTGCGGGGGCATTACAAGCAGTTCGCGGATTGGTTGGCGCGCCAGTCCGAAGGCACCATGGGCAACAAGCGCGCCGAGGCAGACCTGATCTTCCGGCGCGTGGGCATCACGTTCGCCGTTTACGGCGAAAAGGACGAGTCGAACAGCGGTACCGAGCGGACCATCCCGTTCGATGTCATTCCCCGCATCTTCCCCGCCAGCGAGTGGGCAACGCTCGAGCGCGGCCTGCGCCAGCGGGTGTCGGCGCTGAACCGCTTCATTCACGATATCTATCACGGGCAGGACATCATCCGTGCCGGTGTGATCCCGCCAGACCAGATCTACAACAATGCGCAGTACCGCCCGGAAATGCTTGGCATCGACGTGCCCCGCGATATCTACGCCCACGTGGCCGGCATCGATGTAGTGCGCGCTGGCGAGGGCGAGTTCTACGTGCTGGAAGACAACCTGCGCGTGCCCTCCGGTGTGTCCTACATGCTGGAAAACCGCAAGATGATGATGCGGTTGTTCCCGGACCTGTTCGCGCGCAATCGCGTGGCGCCGGTGGCGCACTATCCCGACCTGCTGCTCGACATGCTGCGCGGCGTCTCGCCACAGAACATAGCCGATCCCACGGTGGTGGTGCTCACGCCCGGCATGTACAACTCCGCCTACTTCGAGCATGCCTTCCTGGCGCAGCAAATGGGCGTGGAACTGGTCGAGGGCAGCGACCTGTTCGTACAGGACGAGCACCTCTACATGCGCACCACCCAGGGCCCGCAGCGCATCGACGTGATCTATCGCCGGGTCGACGACGATTTCCTCGACCCGCTGGTGTTCCGCTCGGATTCCACGCTGGGCGCGGCGGGGCTGCTCTCGGTCTACCGCGCGGGCAATGTCACCATCTGCAACGCCATTGGCACGGGCGTGGCCGACGACAAGTCGATCTATCCCTACGTGCCCGACATGATCCGCTTCTACCTTGGTGAGGAAGCGATCCTCAACAACGTGCCGACGTACATGTGCCGCCGCCCGGACGACCTGCAGTACGTGCTGGACCACATGAGCGAGCTGGTGGTCAAGGAAACCCACGGGGCCGGCGGCTACGGCATGCTGGTGGGGCCTGCCGCCACGCGCGCGGAGATCGACACGTTCCGCGAGGTCGTGCGCGCGCGTCCCGAGCAGTACATCGCGCAGCCCACGCTGGCACTGTCCACCTGCCCGACGTATGTCGAGTCGGGGATCGCGCCGCGCCACATCGACCTGCGTCCGTTCGTGCTGTCCGGCAAGGACGTGCGCATGGTGCCGGGCGGGCTGACCCGCGTGGCGCTGCGCGAAGGCTCGCTGGTGGTCAACTCCTCGCAGGGCGGGGGCACCAAGGACACCTGGGTGCTGGAGCGCTGAGGCGCGGCGCACGCAAGGATAGTTTGTGATTCCCGCGCAGGCCGCCGCGTTGCCGGCGGCGCGCGGGCGAACAGCGCTGTACGAGGGGACTGACCATGCTTAGCCGCACCGCCGACCATCTGTTCTGGATGGCGCGCTATACCGAACGCGCGGAGAACACCGCGCGCATGCTGGACGTGAACTACCAGACTTCGCTGCTGCCGCAGTCCGCGGAAGTGGCGGAACAAGGCTGGTGGGCCATGCTCGATATCTCCGAGCTGACCACGGTGTTCGACGAGAAGTACGGCCTGCTCACGCGCGACGATGTCATTGACTTCATGGTGCGCGACATGACCAATGTCTCGTCCATCATGAGCTGCCTGCGCGCGGCCCGCGAGAACGCCCGCGCGGTGCGCGGCTCGCTGACCACCGAGGTCTGGGAGACCATCAACACCACCTGGCTCGACGTGCAGCGCATGATCGCCGATGGCGTGCTGCGCGAGGATCCTTCGCAGTTCTTCGAGTGGGTGAAGTTCCGCTCCCACCTGGCCCGAGGCGTGCAGTTTGGCACCATGCTCAAGGACGATGCCTTCCACTTCATGCGGCTGGGCACGTTCCTGGAACGCGCCGACAACACCGCGCGAATTCTGGACGTGAAGTTCCAGGCCAGCACGGTCGACGATAGCGATCCCAATCGCGACGCCAACGATTTCTATCACTGGGCGGCCGTCTTGCGCTCGGTGTCGGGCTTCGAGGTGTACCGCAAGGTGTATCGCACCGTGATCACGCCGGAGCGCGTGGCCGAACTGCTGGTGCTGCGCCCCGACATGCCGCGCTCGCTGGTGTCCAGCATGGACGAGGTGGTGTCGATCCTGGCGCTGGTGGGCAACCACCATTCTTCGGAGACCGAGCGCCAGGCTGGTAAACTCCACGCCGATTTGAAATATGCGCGCATCGACGACATCTTCGCCGTCGGGTTGCATGCTTACCTGACCAGTTTCCTGGAGCGCATCGGCGACCTCGGCAACGGCATCAGCCGGGATTTCCTCGTGCCGCTGCTCGCTGCCTGACCTATTAGAAGTGGGGGGTGCCGGCCTCGCCACATCATGAAATACAAGATTCACCACAAGACGGTCTACCGTTACGCCGAGCCGTTCCTGCGCAGCGTGCACGAACTGCGGCTCGCGCCGCGCTCGGGCCCGCTGCAGGCCGTGCAGCAATGGCAGTTGTCCGTTCCCGGCAACCTGTCCGAGGCGCGTGACGGCTTCGGCAATATCGTGCACAGCTTCACTGTGGCCGGGCCGGCGCATACGCTGGTGATCGAGGCCGGCGGCGTGGTCGATGTGACGCCGCCAGTGGATGCGCACGGACCGTTTTTCTGCGATGCGCCGCCGGCCGGCGAGACGCGTGTGTCGCCGCTGTATTACCTTGGCGGCACGCCGCTGACCGCCGCCAAGCCGGAGATGGTGCGTTTTGCCGCGCCCTACCTGGCGGCAGGGGCGACAGTGCCCGCGCTGCTGGCGTTGGCCAATGGCATCGCCGGGCGGGTGCGCTACCAGTCGGACAGCACCGATGTGGACACCTCGGCCAGCGACGCGTTCGCACTGGGCCGTGGGGTTTGCCAGGACCAGGCGCAAGTGATGGTGGCATGCTGCCGGGCCCTGGGCATGCCGGCGCGCTACGTCAGCGGCTATTTCCATGACCCGGCCGCAACGGAACTGGCCAGCCACGCCTGGGCCGATGTCTGCGTGGATGCCGGCAAGGAGTTGTGGTGCAGCATCGACGTGACCCACGGCTGCCTGAGCGACGCGCGCCATATCCGGCTGGCGGTCGGGCGGGACTATCGCATGGCCGCGCCGGTGCGCGGGATTCGCGAAGGTGGCAGCGGCGAGCGGCTGGCGGTCGAGATCGCCATTTTGCCGTTGCAGTGAATGAGGTGGTGCGTCGCGCACCAAAAGCGGGCGCGCCGCAAGGTCCCGGGCGCACCTGCGCGGCGCTAGAATGCGGCCTTGGCCCGGGCGACAGGCTTGGCGATGGGCCAGGCGTGAACGTGCACCATTACAAGACAAGATCATGACGTACTGTGTAGCCATGCGGCTGGATGCCGGGCTGGTGTTCCTCTCTGATTCGCGCACCAATGCCGGTGTCGATGCGATCTCGACCGCTCGCAAGATGACCGTGTTCGAGGAGCCGGGCGACCGCGTGATGGTCTTGCTGACCGCGGGCAACCTGGCGATCAGCCAGGCGGTGCGCCAGATCCTGGCGGAGGGCCGCGACGAGAAGCGCTCGCTGTGGGCGGCGCGCGATATGTTCGAGGCGGCCGCCATCGTTGGCGACGCGGTGCGCCAGGTGCACAAGCACGACGCCCACGCGCTGCGCGAGGCCGGCATCGAGTTCAATGTAAGCCTGATCTTCGGCGGCCAGATCCGCGGCGAACGCGTGCGCCTGTTCCATGTGTACGCTGCCGGGAATTTCGTCGAGGCCACCCCCGAGAACTGCTATTTTCAGATCGGCGAGGCCAAGTACGGCAAGCCCATCATCGATCGCGTGGTCGAGCCGACGCTGCCGCTGGGCGAGGCAGCCAAGTGTGCGCTGATCTCGATGGATTCCACGTTGAAGTCGAATATCTCGGTAGGCCTGCCGCTGGACCTGCTGGTCTACGAGGGCGATTCGCTGCGCGTGACCCGCTTTGTCAACATTGACGAGAAGAACGCCTACTTCCGCATGATCCGCGATACCTGGGGGCAACGCTTGCGCCAGGTCTTCGGCGAGATCAACGATCCGGAGTGGGATGCCAACGCGCCGGCCGAGTTTCCGCTGGCGCGCCAGGGCGCGGGCGACCGCTGGGGCCAGCCAGTGCGCGCCACGCGCGAACGTGCCGGCACGCAGGACTGAGGGCGCACCGCGAATACCCCGATGCGCGACATTCTGCATTTTTCGCACGCCAACGGTTTTCCGGTCAGCACCTACCGCAAGCTGTTTGGAACGCTGGAAGACGATTTCGAGATCCGCGCCGTGGACCGTTATGGCCACGACCCGAAATTCCCGGTCACGCGCGAGTGGCCGCACCTGGTCGATGAGCTGCTGGCTTCGATCGAGCAGAAGTACCGCGAGCCGGTATGGCTGGTGGGGCATTCGCTTGGTGGTTTCCTGTCGCTGATGGCCGCGCTGCGCCGCCCGCAGTGGGTGCGCGGCGTGGTGATGCTGGATTCGCCCGTGATTGCCGGGTGGCGCGCCGCCTTGCTCAAGGCCGGTCAGCGCTTAGGCCTGGATGAGCGGCCCAGCCCGGCTGCCGCGACCCGGCGGCGGCGCACGCACTGGCCGGATGCTGAGGCGGTGTGGGAGCATTTCCGCTCCAAGCCGGTATTCGCGTCGTGGGACGAGGAAGTGCTGCGCGACTATGCGATGCATGGCACGGAGCCGACCGGCAACGACGCCGAGCGCCGCCTGCGCTTCGAACGCGAGATCGAGTACCAGATCTACCGCACGCTGCCTACCAGCCTGGGCGCGCGCGTGGCGCGTGGCGCGCCGGTGCCGGTCAGCTTTGTCGCCGGCACGCGCTCGCGCGAGGTGCGGCAATGCGGGCTCGGCGCCACGCGCAAGCTGGTGGGCGAGCGCCTGCGCTTTATCGAAGGCGGGCACCTGTATCCGATGGAGCGTCCCGAACAGACCGCCGGGCTGATCCGCGATCTGGTCGGGCAAATGCGGGGCGACGGCGCCGCCTGCGCGCGTCCGTAGGCGGGGCAGGATAGGGCGGGGGCGGGGGCTCGAGTACGAAGCGGCGAAAGCGTCTCAGTGGCTCCCGGGCAAGGCGACTTGTCGCAAATGCGGCGCTGCAGCAGGCGGCCTCTCATGTATAATCCCGATTTCCCCGGCAAGCTCGGTTTATGACCAAATTCGTCTTCGTCACCGGTGGTGTCGTCTCTTCTCTCGGCAAGGGCATCGCTGCTGCTTCGCTCGCGGCCATTCTCGAGTCGCGCGGCCTCAAAGTCACCCTCCTCAAGCTAGATCCCTACATCAACGTCGATCCCGGCACGATGAGCCCCTTCCAGCATGGCGAAGTGTTCGTCACGGAAGACGGTGCGGAAACCGACCTCGATCTTGGCCACTATGAGCGCTTCGTCTCGGCCAAGATGCGCAAGTCGAACAACTTCACCACGGGCCAGATCTACGAATCGGTGATCCGCAAGGAACGCCGCGGCGAGTACCTCGGCAAGACGGTGCAGGTGATCCCGCATATCACCAACGAAATCCAGGCCTTCATCGAGCGCGGCGCGGCTGCGTCGCACGGTGGCAAGGCGGACGTCGCGCTGGTGGAGATCGGCGGTACGGTGGGTGATATCGAATCGCTGCCCTTCCTGGAAGCCGCGCGCCAGATGAGCCTGCGCATGGGCCGCAACCACGCCGCCTTCGTGCACCTGACGCTGGTGCCGTTCATTGCCAGCGCCGGCGAGCTCAAGACCAAGCCGACCCAGCATTCGGTGCAGAAGCTGCGTGAAATCGGCATCTCGCCGACCGCGCTGCTGTGCCGCGCCGACCGCCCGATCCCGGACGAAGAGCGCGCCAAGATTTCGCTGTTCTCCAATATCCCGCAAGAAGCCGTGATCTCGGTGTGGGACGTGGACAGCATCTACAAGATCCCGCAGATGCTCAACGAGCAAGGCCTCGACCGCCTGATCTGCGAGGAGCTGCGCATCGATCCCAAACCGGCTGATCTCTCCATGTGGCAGCGCCTGGTCAATGCCCAGGAAAACCCGCAGCACGAGGTCACCATCGGCATGGTGGGCAAGTATGTCGACCTGACCGAATCCTACAAGTCGCTGATCGAAGCGCTGCGCCACGCCGGCATGCACACCGCTACCCGCGTGAACATCGAGTACATCGATTCGGAAGAACTCGAATCTGGTCACCTCGAAGTGCTCAAGCCGCTGGACGCCATCCTGGTCCCGGGCGGCTTCGGCAAGCGCGGCACGGAAGGCAAGATCCGCGCGATCCAGTACGCTCGCGAGAACAAGGTGCCGTACCTGGGCATCTGCCTGGGCATGCAGCTGGCCGTGATCGAGTTCGCTCGCCACGTGGCGGCGATGGCCGACGCCAACTCGACCGAGTTCAACCTGGAAACCGAACATCCGGTGGTCGCGCTGATCACCGAGTGGGTGGATCGCGAAGGCAAGGTCGAGCAGCGCTCCGCCGAGTCCGACCTGGGCGGCACCATGCGCCTTGGCGCGCAGCGCGTGCCGGTCAAGGCTGGAACCAAGGCCAGCCAGATCTATGGCCCGGAAGTCAACGAACGCCATCGCCATCGCTACGAGGTCAACAATCACTACGTGCCGACGCTGGAAAAGGCGGGCATGGTGATCTCGGCGCGTACGCCGACCGAAGACCTGCCCGAGATGATGGAACTGCCGGAAAGCCTGCACCCGTGGTTCGTTGGCGTGCAGTTCCACCCGGAATTCACCTCCACCCCGCGCGATGGCCATCCGCTGTTCAAGGCCTACGTGGAAGCGGCGCTGGCCAGCCAGCAGAAGAAGGCGGGCTGAGCCCCGGCACCGCAAGCAGGAGATTAGCGATGAAACTCTGTGGATTTGACGTCGGCCTGGACCGGCCCTTCTTCCTGATCGCCGGCCCGTGCGTGATCGAGTCCGAGCAGATGGCGCTGGATACGGCCGGTGAGCTCAAGGCGATCACCAGTGAGCTTGGCATTCCCTTTATCTACAAGTCCTCGTTCGACAAGGCCAACCGCTCGTCGGGCCGGACCTTCCGTGGCCTGGGCATGGAGAAGGGTCTCGACATCCTCGCCACCGTCAAACGCGAGATCGGCGTGCCGGTGCTGACCGACATCCACGAGATCGACGAGGTCAAGCCGGTGGCGGCCGTGGTCGACGTGCTGCAGACGCCGGCCTTCCTGTGCCGGCAGACCGACTTCATCCGTGCCTGCGCGCAGAGCGGCCGCCCCGTCAATATCAAGAAGGGGCAGTTCCTGGCGCCGCATGACATGAAGAATGTCATCGACAAGGCGCGCGATGCCGCGCGCGAGGCCGGGCTGCCGGAAGACAGCTTCATGGCCTGCGAGCGCGGCGTTTCCTTCGGCTACAACAACCTGGTCTCGGACATGCGCTCGCTGGCGATCATGCGCGAGACCAGCGCGCCGGTGGTGTTCGACGCCACCCACTCGGTGCAGTTGCCGGGCGGCCAGGGCACCAGTTCGGGCGGCCAGCGCGAGTTCGTGCCGGTGCTGGCCCGCGCCGCCGTGGCGGTTGGCGTGGCGGGCCTGTTCATGGAAACCCATCCGGATCCGAGCAAGGCCATGTCGGACGGCCCCAACGCCGTGCCGCTGTCGCGCATGAAGGAACTGCTGTCGGTGCTCAAGGACCTGGACACCCTGGTCAAGCGCACCGGCTTCCTGGAAGACAATTTCGGCTGGCCGGCGGCTTGCGCCTGAGCTTGCCGTGCCTCCGCGGTCATGGCCGTCATCAGGCGGCCATGATCAGCCAAGTAGAATCAACATCATAAGAACACACGGAGATACGCCATGGCCAGCGGCTATATCATTGCCCACGTCGATGTCACCGATCCCCAGCAGTATGAAGAGTACAAAGTGCTCTCCAGCCATGCCATGAAGGTGCATGGTGCCGAGGTACTGGTGCGCGGTGGCAAGACCGAGCAGCTCGAGGGCGACTGGGCCCCGACGCGCGTCGTCGTGCTGAAGTTTCCCAGCTATGACGCGGCAAAGTCGTTCCACGACAGCGAGGAATACCGCGCCGCGCGCAGGTCGCGCGAGCATGCCGCGCGCATGAACATGATCGTGGTGGAAGGCGCCTGAGGCTTAAGCGTCAGCCAGTTCGGTCAGCTGTAGCCAGCGGTAGTCCAGGGCATGGCGCCCGTGTAGTAAGAAGTCATCAAGCATCTCAAGCATCAACAGTCCAAGAGGAATCCATGAGTGCAATCGTAGATATCATCGGTCGCGAAGTTCTCGACTCGCGCGGTAACCCGACGGTCGAGTGCGACGTCCTGCTCGAATCCGGCGTGATGGGCCGCGCGGCAGTGCCGTCGGGTGCATCCACCGGCTCGCGCGAAGCCATCGAGCTGCGTGACGGCGACAAGTCGCGCTACCTCGGCAAGGGCGTGCTGAAGGCGGTCGAGCATATCAATACCGAAATCTCCGAAGCCATCATGGGCCTGGACGCTTCCGAGCAAGCCTTCCTGGACCGCACCCTGATCGACCTCGACGGCACCGACAACAAGGCCCGCCTTGGCGCCAACGCCACGCTGGCCGTGTCGATGGCCGTGGCCCGTGCCGCTGCCGAAGAAGCCGGCCTGCCGCTGTACCGCTACTTCGGCGGGTCGGGCGCGATGCAGATGCCGGTGCCGATGATGAACATCGTCAACGGTGGCGCGCACGCCAACAACAGCCTGGACATCCAGGAATTCATGATCATGCCGGTGTCGCAAACGAGCTTCCGTGAAGCCCTGCGTTGCGGCGCTGAAGTGTTCCACGCACTGAAGAAGATCCTGTCCGACAAGGGCATGTCCACGGCCGTTGGCGACGAGGGCGGCTTTGCCCCCAACTTCGCTTCCAACGAGGAGTGCCTGAACACCATCCTGCTGGCCATCGAGAAGGCTGGCTACCGTGCGGGCGAAGACGTGCTGCTGGCGCTGGACTGCGCGGCCACCGAGTTCTATCACGAAGCTGAAGGCCAGTACCACCTGGATGGCGAAGGCCTGAAGCTGACCTCGACCCAGTTCGCCGACTACCTGGCCAACCTGTGCGACAAGTTCCCGATCGTGTCGATCGAGGACGGCATGGGCGAAGGCGACTGGGACGGCTGGAAGGTGCTGACCGACAAGCTGGGCAAGCGCGTGCAGCTGGTGGGCGACGACCTGTTCGTCACCAACACCAAGATCCTGAAGGAAGGCATTGAAAAGGGCATCGGCAACTCGATCCTGATCAAGATCAACCAGATCGGCACCCTGACCGAAACCTTCGCCGCCATCGAAATGGCCAAGCGCGCCGGCTACACGGCCGTGATCTCGCACCGTTCGGGCGAGACCGAGGACAGCACCATCGCCGATATCGCGGTGGGCACCAACGCCGGCCAGATCAAGACCGGCTCGCTGTCGCGTTCGGACCGTATCTCGAAGTACAACCAGCTGCTGCGCATCGAGGAAGATCTCGGTGATATCGCCAGCTACCCGGGCAAGAGCGCGTTCTACAATCTGCGCTAAGCTCGTGCCATGCGCCGGCCGCGCACAATGCCGCGGCCGGCGCATGACGCAACTTCCCTTCTTTTGCTTAAGCGCCGGAATCCATGCGCCTGATCTCGTTGCTGTTGTTTGTGCTGTTGCTCGCCATCCAGTATCCACTATGGCTGGGCAAGGGCGGCTGGCTGCGTGTGTGGGATATGGACAAGCAGGCGCAGGAACAGATTGCGCACAACCAGGCGCTCAAGCTGCGCAACGCCAAGCTGGAAGGGGAAGTGAAGGACCTGCAGGATGGCACCGGCGCCATTGAGGAGCGTGCCCGCTATGAGCTGGGCATGGTCAAGGATGGCGAGGTGTTCGTGCAGTTTGTGGCACCGGCTCCCAAGGTCAGCGCCACGCCACCGCTGCCGCCTCCGGCGAACTCCCCGGCATTCAATCGCCACTAAGCTGGCGTCTTTCCCGTTTTCTGTCTCGTGGCGTCTGCCGCCGTTGCTGCGCAACGGCATGGATGAAGCCGGCTCGCGCCCTTGGTTGCCTGCTGCACCAGTTTCGTTAGCTGCTTACCGCTGCTTACCACCAGTACGGATAGCCACCGTAGCCCCAGCCCCGGTATCCCGGGCTGCTGAATCCGACTCCGCCGCCCCAGTGCCCGCCGCCCCAGCCGCCGTAGTACAGGTTCCAGCTAGGCGAGGGATACGCATAGTAGGTTGCCGCCCGCGCCATGGCTTCCGCCTGTTGCTGGCGGGCAATCGCGGCATCCTGCTCGCGCAGTACCTGGCGGTTCAGCTCGCCGATCTTCTGGATATCTTCCGCGGTGACGGGCGGCGGCGGCACGCCGTTGGGCGCCAGGCGGGCTGTCGGCGGCGAGCCGTTGAGGTCGCGCGGCAGCTGGGCGCAGCCGCCGCAGGCCAGCACGGCGCCAAGCAGCATGGCGCTGATCGTGGCGCACGGGTGAGAGGACAAAGCGGACATGGTGACTCCCTGACTCTGGTGGGGCGCTGACGCTTGGACCCCGGCGCACGGCAGAAAGGTTCCTGCCGTTGCGCTTCGCATCATGGCTCGCACCGTCGCTCGCATCGCCGTTGCGCGCGCTGCCGCTCAGTGCTGCTGGCCCGCGCCGTCGCCGGCACCGGTAGCCACAGGCACCGGCGTGAACAGTTGCGCGCAATCGACCGGGTCGAAGTGGTACTGCTGGCCGCAGAAATCGCACTGGATCTCCACTTCGCCGCGTTCCACCAGGATGTCTTCAATTTCCACGCGGCCCAGGTTTTGCAGCATGCCCGCCACCTTGGCGCGCGAGCACGAGCATTGGAAGTGCGGCGTCAGCGGCTCGAACACACGCAGGCCGGTGGCTTCCAGGTCTTCCCAGAACAGGCGGCGCAGCAAGGTGTCCGGGGTCTCGGCCAGCAGTTCGGCGTCCTTGAGCGTGGCGCCGAGCTGGCAGGCACGGTCCCAGGTGTCGAGGTCCTGCGCGCGGGCGGTCTCCGCCAGCGGCGCGCCGGTTTCGCCGACTTGCGCGGGCTCACGCTCGGCGTGGCCTTCCAGCGTGCCGCCGTAGGAGGGCAGCTTTTGCAGCAGCATGCCGGCGGCGACCTTGTCGTCGGCGGCCAGCCATAGCCGCGTGTCGAGCTGCTCGGACGTCTGCATATAGTGCTCGAGCACGGCGGTCATGGATGTCATCGGGCCATGCTTGTCGGCCAGGGGCACGATGCTCTGGTACGGCTGCTGCCCGGGCAGCTTGTCCTGCGGGTCCAGCGTGATGGCAAAGCGGCCGTGGCCGCTGACGTTGACGAGATCCGCCAATGTGGCGTCGTCGGCCAGCGTCACGCCTTCGGCCAGCTTGGCCGTTGCTCGCATTGACAGGTCGGACAGGCACTTCACCACCAGCATGCGCACCGGGCCATCGCCGTGCACTTGCATCACCAGCGCGCCGTTGAACTTCAGGTTGGCCGAAAGCAGGGCGGCGGCCGACATCATTTCGCCCAGCAGCCGGCGCACCGGCGTGGGGTAATGGTTGCGGCGCAGCACTTCTTGCCAGGTGGCCTGCATGCGTACCAGCTCGCCGCGCACGGGAGCCGCGTCGAACAGGAATTTCTGCAGGGTGTCAGGGGTGGTGGTGTCAGTCACGATGATCCGTCGGTAATGCGGAGCCGCTGGCGCGGCGCCTTGGTCGCTTAGTCGATGCGTTTGAGTTGTGTCTTGTACATGGCCTGGCGAGTGGCATAGGTCTCGGCATTGCGATACAGGTTGGCCACGTCCTGCTCGGTGAGCTCTCGCACCACCTTGGCCGGCGCGCCGAGGATCAGCGAACGGTCCGGGAACACCTTGCCTTCGGTGACCACGGCGCCGGCGCCGACAAGGCACTCCTTGCCGATCACCGCGCGGTTCAGGATCACCGCCTGGATGCCGATCAGCGAGCCTTCGCCCACCGTGCAGCCGTGCAGCATGGCCTGGTGGCCGATCGAGACCTTGTCGCCGATGGTCAGCGGGCAGCCGGGGTCGGTATGGAGCACGGTGCCTTCCTGCACATTGCTGGACTCGCCAACCACGATCGGCTCGTTGTCGCCTCGGATCACCACGCCTGGCCATACGCTGGCACGCGCCTTGAGCGTCACGTTGCCGATGATGGTGGCCTCCGGCGCCACGTAGGCATCCGGATCGATGGTGGGGGCAACGTCGCCGAGCTGGTAAAGCGCCATGGGGTCTCCTGCACAAGTTCGTATGGGTATATGGGGTTTGCCGCCGGGCTTTAAAGGGTCGTGGGCGGGCCTGCTGGCATAGGGTGCCACCTGCCGGGCCCTACAATAGCGGCAAACCGGATTTTACGCTTATGCCAGCAAACCTACCCGACGCCGCGTCGCCTGGCGCCCCTGACCCCGATCGCGGTGCCACGCCTGGTGCTCTATCCGGCGCGGCGGCGCCATCCTTGCGCCGCCAGGCGCTTGCCATCCTGTGCCTGAGCGACGCGCGCGAGAAGGCCGCGGCCACACGCCGGATGCGGCTGGCGGCCGAGGCCATGGCGCCGGAGGCCCTGGGCATCGGTGAGGCGATCGCGGCCGAACTGCCGTTGCCCGGCCGGCCGGCGCTGCCCGAACTGGTGGCCCCGCAGCGGGTGGAGCGGCGCCGCTCCATCCATACGCCCGCCGGCCGCGCGGCGCTGATCCACGCGCTCGCGCATATCGAGTTCAACGCGATCAACCTGGCGCTGGATGCCATCTGGCGATTCGATGCGATGCCGGTAGCCTTCTACCTGGACTGGCTGCGCGTGGCCGACGAGGAGGCGCTGCATTTCAGCCTGCTCGCGCAGCACCTGGCCACGCTGGATGCATGCTATGGCGATTTTCCGGCGCACAACAGCCTGTGGGAGATGGCGGACAAGACTGCCGGCGACGTGCTGGCGCGCATGGCGCTGGTGCCGCGCACGCTGGAGGCGCGCGGGCTGGATGCCTCGCCGCCGGTGCGCGCCAAGCTCGCAGCCGCGGGCGATCATGAGGCCGCCGCCATCATCGACATCATCTTGCGCGACGAGGTAGGTCACGTAGCCATTGGCAACCACTGGTACCGCTGGCTATGCGCCTCCCGCGGCCTGGACCCCGTCGCCACCTACGCCGAACTGGCCGCGCGCTACCAGGCACCGCGCCTGCGGCCGCCCTTCAACCTGGCGGCGCGCCGCGCGGCGGGTTTCGACGAGGACGAGCTGGCGTGGCTCGAGGGACAGGCCGCTCAGTTGTATTCCGTCACCACGACATAGCCCTGCTTGTTGCCGCTACCGGGACCGGTCGCGAATTGCACGGGCACGACAAAGGCGCGCGCGGTCGCCAGCTGGACGGCCCGGCCAGGCTGTAGCGGCAGGGCGGCAGACTCCGCGGCATGCGTGCCGTTTGCCGGACAACTTAGCGAGGCGGTCCCGCTCGTGCTGATTTGCGTATTGCAGGGGGGCGCGACGATGGCCCCCCGGAAGTAGATCACGCCATCCGCGGCCCACGCGGATACCGAAAGCAAAGCACTCGCCAGGGCCAGCGGCAGCCGAAGAGCGAAGCGGTGGGAGGCGGCGCGGCCGGTGCTTGCAAACGTGCTCATCGTGATCTCCTGTTCGTCATTGACTTGAGGCACATTGGGAAATTTCTGTGCGCTCTTTGGGAACTTTATTTCCCGAAATTGGGAAAAACAATCAAGATAATCAGAGTTTTCCCAACCCTTTTTTTGCACTAATCTGTTAGGTCAGGTTGCAGATCAGGTTGCGAAATGCGCTGCTATCGGCCGTGTCGATGCCGCTGGGGATATAAGAAAAACCCTGATAAAAATGGGAAAAAGAGAATGATTCTTGTTGGCTTTTATAGGGATGATCCTATAAATTTTTCGGAGAAAATGCGCTGGCATGGATGCCTTCCTCTGCGACTGGAACGTGTGGACCGATCTGCCGAATGGGATGCGCAATAGCGATGCGCTCCGCATGTCCTTGCTAACGTCAGATTCGACGAAAACTTGACTGCCGGGAGGGCGGCGCGGATCGACGCGGGCGATCGGTTGTCGGTGGCGCGGCAGGTTGCGCCAGCCGGACGCTGGGAGGCGGGGC